>CAZROZ010000038.1:0-11369 GCA_964601745.1 uncultured Lachnospiraceae bacterium
CGGGCGAAAAGCCAGTCAATTTCACCAGGATGGCACGATTCTTCTGTCCTTCCGGGAAACGATGGTGGTAGCTTCCCTGCTGCACACCTCACTGAAGGAGGCGCTGGGAATTTCCATCTCCAAATCTTCTGTCGCATTGGCTCTGTATATATTTCTCTTCGGTCTTGCCTGCATTCGCGACCCTCACGGGTGGAAGCGGAAAGTGGCTGGCAGACTGGAGAAATTCCTCATCGGAAAAATCGTGGTCTCTCCCCAGATTTCCAAGGACCTAAAGGAACTGCCGAGAAAAGAACTGAACCTGGATCACGAACCCTGGTACAGTCCCTATGACCCAAAAACGCAACGCACAGAGTCTTTCCCGGAGCTGTTCAAGGAGGCGCAGATGCAATATCTGCCGATTTTACAGGCACTTCAGACCTATCTCGAAGAGCCGACTGAGGCACACCAGGCAGAATATGAGAAAAAAGTGGGCAATCACTCCTATCACAGCGGCCTTCGCCTGGAGGAAGAGCCATTCGTTCTCTAACTCGGTGACGAGCTAAAAATCAAGATTTCGCAAAAAACGGGCTTTGAAAGGAAAACCGTAGTCATCCGGTGTTCCTCTCAAAGCCCGTCCTTTTACTGCTGATCCCAGGTTACTCTCCCGTCTCCCGTCAATGGAATGACTTCTCCCAGATATTTGGGCGGAGAGTTCAGCCAAACTGTAATGACATCCTTGCACCGCGCCAACACCTCTCTCGCGTTTCGCAGCGCATTGCCCCGATAGGAGATGTCTGCCGCCGGCACACCCGCCGCGGACAAGCCAATCTTCTCCCCGATATAGAGTGCCCGGGACAAATGATACCGCTGTGTCACCACCAGCAGCCGCTTCGCCAGAAATACCTCCTTCGCCCGCAGCATACTCTCATATGTGGAAAATCCCGCATGGTCCAGGAAAATATCTTCTTCCGGAATGCCCGCCTCCAGCAGATAGCGCCGCATGACATTCACCTCATCATACTCTGTCGTCCCGTGGTCGCCGCTGGCCAGGATTTTCGGAGCCGCTCCCGCCCGGTAGAGGGTAGCGGCCTCATCCAGACGATCCCGCAGCATCAGACTGGGTGACCCGTCCTCCCGCACGCCCGCGCCAAGAACCAGGATGGCATCGGCTCCATAGGATTTTGCCTCCTCAAGAGAACAAATTCGTTCTTTTCCAGCGCGGCTGACCACTTGATTGGCCCAAATGAGGACTCCCGCGCCAAGGATCACGGCACATCCCAGCAGGATACCAACAAATCTGACGAGCTTTCCCCTTTTTCCCCATCCTCTAGATGATCTGACCATGATATTGTTCTCTCCTGATGATCTTCCATGGAAATTCCTAATAATCTTCTACGGAAATTCCTTCTACTTTACAGATTTATAGACAATTTTACAGACAATCTCTGCTATTCTACCGGCAGTTCTTTCACCTCGTCCGGAAGCGTCACGACGACCTCCTCGTCAAAGTCAAACTCATTCAACGTGATAATCAGGTTATCGACCCGGACATCCACATATCCAGAGAGGTCGAGATCACCGCCGGTCACATTCAGTGTCTCCTGCACGGCTTCTACCACCCGTTCCACAGCCGCATCCCGCATATCCAGTTGGATGTAATCCATCGTGCCGTCTTTCGCAAAGCGGATCAGCACCGGAACACTTCCTTCCACCGCCTCCTCGTGCAAAGCTGTCAGATCAATGGTCCCTCCGATGTAATAGGCGTCCTCTTCTTCCGTCAGCGTCAACCCGCCTTTCCAGGGAATCTCCTCTCCGATCCTGCTGGAGGGCTCTCTCATCGTCGCCAAACCCCCGACTCCAGAGGAACGATACACCCGGTATCCCGCCGCCTCCGGAACCCGGTACTCTTCCATCGCAGAAGACTTCGTTTCCCCGTTTGTGACAACGGTGAGATCGATAGACGAATGCTCTGTCCCGTCTTTGGCGGCCTCCGTCTTCCGATGCTCCGTCACATCGATGGACAATTCCTCGTCCGCAGTAGTCAGCACCATGGACAGCGATACCTCTCCTTCATAGGAAAAGCCGTCCGACTCCCGCACCGATTGCTGAAACCCGTTTATCAGTTCATCCGCTGTCACCGCGATTTCCTTTTTGCCGCAGCCAGCCACGATGAGTGTCCCTACCAGGACAAGGCAAACTATCGTTTTCTTTTTCACAAAAATAACTTCCTCCTATTGCGAAAACGCCGCTGCTCTCATTTTGCATAAGTGATGTCGCTGGCGGTATCACAAGCAGCGAAGACGCCCCTTCGATCAGCACATTCTCCGTCTTCTTCAGATCAGTGCATTCTCCGTCCTCCTCAGATCAACACGGTCTCCATCTTCCTCAGATCAACGCCGTCTCCGTCCGGGGATCGAAACCGCCCTCCCGCAGGGCATCCAGAATCTGCTGTTTGTGCTCCGGGCCAAAAGCCTCCATCGTAATCTTCAGTTCCACCGCGGCGTTGCGGTTGATGCTGACAAACTGGTTGTGGTCCAAGCGAATCACATTGCCCTGATTTTTGGCGATGATCTCCGCCACCCGCAAAAGCTCTCCGGGGCGGTCCGGCAGCAGCACCGAAATCGTGAAAATCCTGCTGCGGGCAATCAAACCGTGCTGCACCACCGAGGACATAGTGATAATGTCCATATTTCCGCCGGAAAGCACAGCCACCACTTTTTTATTCTTACAATTCAAGTGTTTCAGAGCAGCTACCGTGAGCAGACCGGAATTTTCCACAATCATTTTGTGATTCTCCACAATATCCAGGAAGCTGACGATGAGTTCCTCGTCTTCCACCGTGATGATATCGTCCACGTTTTTCTGAATATATGGGAAAATATGTTCCCCCGGCCGCTTCACCGCAGTGCCGTCCGCGATGGTATTGACTGTGGGAAGGGAAACGACCTTCCCCGCCTTTAACGACTCCTGCATACAATTGGCGCCTGCCGGTTCCACTCCGATGATCGTGATCCCAGGATTCAGCATTTTTGCCAGAGTAGCGACTCCCGTGGCTAGACCGCCTCCTCCGATGGGCACCAGAATCGTATCCACTGTGGGCAGATCCTGAAAGATTTCCATGGCGATGGTGCCCTGTCCGGTGGCCACGTCCTCGTCATCAAAGGGATGGATCAAAGTGTACCCTTTTTCCTCTGCCAATTCCAGCGCGTGCTGATACGCCTCATCATAGACATCGCCGTACAGAACCACTTCCGCCCCGTAATTTTTGGTGCGGTTTACCTTGATCAGCGGTGTGGTGGTGGGCATCACAATCACCGCTTTCACCCCAAAGCGCTTGGCGGCATACGCCACTCCCTGGGCGTGATTGCCGGCGGAGGCGGTGATCAATCCCTTCTCCCGGTCCTCCTGAGACATGGTGCTGATTTTATAATAAGCGCCCCGCAGCTTATACGCACCGGTATACTGCATGTTTTCCGGCTTCAGATAAACCCGGTTCCCGGTGCTCTCCGATAAATACTCGCTGTAGAGCAATTTCGTCCGGTTGATGACCTTGCCCACGACCTCGGTGGCTTCCTCAAATTTTTCCAATGTCAACATACTTTTACCCCTCCCTATTATCGAAAAAATCTAAAAAAATCAATTATTTGTCTCTTCAAACAGCGCAGTGACGAAGTCCTCCGCGTCAAATTTCTGCAGATCCTCCATGGACTCACCCACTCCCACGTACTTCACCGGAATCCCCAGCTCCTTTTGAATCGCGATGGCAATACCACCCCGAGCGGTCCCGTCCAATTTCGTCAACACGATGCCGGTGGGATTGGTGACAGTGCCGAATTCCCTGGCCTGAACCAAGGCGTTTTGTCCTGTGGTTCCGTCCAGGACCAGCAAAGTCTCCAGGTGGGCTTCCGGATACTCCCTGGCAATGACCCGGTTGATCTTTCCCAGTTCCTCCATCAAATTCTTCTTATTGTGAAGCCGTCCCGCCGTATCGCAGAGCAAAATATCCGTTCCCCGGGCTTTCGCCGCGGACACCGCATCGTAGACCACCGCTGCCGGGTCAGAGCCCTCTCCCTGGGCGATCAAGTCCACTTCCGCCCGTTTCGCCCAGACCCGCAGCTGGTCAATGGCAGCCGCACGAAATGTGTCTGCCGCGGCGATCAGTACTTTCTTTCCGTCCTTTTTCCACTGCCCCGCTAATTTTCCTATGGTGGTAGTCTTTCCCACGCCATTGACCCCCACCACCAGCACCACAGATTTCTCATTCTCAAAGTCAAACGCGTCCTGAGGCACCTGCATCTGCTCCTTGATGCTCTCGATCAGCAGCTCCCGGCAAGCCATGGGGTCTTTGATGTGTTGTTCCTTTACCTTCGCCCTGAGAGAATCCAGAATATCGCTGGTGGTGTGAATCCCCAGATCCGCCATGACCAGCACTTCCTCCAGTTCCTCATAGAAGTCCTCATCAATGCTGCTGCCGCTGAAAATCGCGTTGATACCGGTCGCGATATTCTTTCTCGTCTTCGCGAGTCCCGCTGCAAGCCGGGCAAAAAAACCTTTTTTCTCTTCCATTATTGGTTTCCCTCCGTTTTCTCCGCTTCCCCTTCCAGCTGGTCCGCGATCAAATTCACGGAGACCATAGTAGAAATTCCTTTTTCCTGCATCGTGATGCCGTAGAGCACATCTGCCGCTGTCATAGTGCCCCGCCTGTGGGTGATGACAATGAACTGGGTAGTCTTCGAGAGTCGTTCCAGATACCTGGCAAATCTCCGCACATTATTGTCGTCTAAGGCTGCCTCAATCTCATCCAGGAGGCAGAAGGGGGACGGTTTCAAATTCAAGATGGCAAATAAAATACAGATGGCAGTCAGCGCCTTTTCCCCGCCGGAGAGCATCATCATATTCTGCAGCTTCTTGCCGGGAGGCTGGGCGATGATCCGGACTCCGGCAGAGAGCAGATCTCCCTCTTCCATCAATTCCAGCCTGCCGTGTCCGCCGCCGAACAGCTGCTGAAATACTTTGTCGAATTCCGCGTTGATGGCGGCAAACTGCGTGGAGAAGATCTGGCGCATCTGCTCTTCCAATTCCTGGATGATGCCCTGCAGTGCCTCCCCCGCCTGTACCAAATCCTGCCGCTGTCCGTCCATCTCCTGATAACGGGCGGAAACTTCTTTATACTCCTCAATAGCGGACACGTTCACTGGTCCCAGCTCTTTTATCTGGGCTTTAATCTCCCCGGAACGCTTTCTCATCTGCCCAGGTGTCATCGCCAAGGAAGGGTTGAGCATTGCCTTCGCGTTGCCGTAAGTCAGCTGATACTCCTCCCACATATAGTCATTCAGCGACTGAAGATTCGCCTCCATCCGCTCCAGCTGACTGGCAAGGCGGAAAATTTCCTTATCCAGGCTGCCACAGATAGCCGATAATTCTTCCCGCCGATCAAAGGCCTCCTTCTGCGCGGCGGAGAGTGCTGCTTTTCGCGTGCTAAGCTCCTCCACTTTCTTATTTTGGGATTTCCGGCATTTTTTTGTCTCTTCCAGAGCGACCTCTGCCTGGGAAAGCGACACTTCTCTGGCTTTCTCCTCTTCCCCGGAGCGCTGCAGCTGCAATTTTAATGCTTCCTCTTCCCGGGAAAAATCCTCTGCCTCCTGCAGCAGACGACTTTTGGTCTCATTCAGAAATTTCAGATTCTGTTCCGCTTCCGAGCAGGAAAGCTGCTGTGCCACATGGGTGTTTCTGCTCTGATCCAGCTGTTCCTGCAGACGGCCAAGCTCCTGATTGACCTGTTCGATTTTCTCATTTTCCGACTGATTCTGCTGGTCTTTGGTGCGCCGGCTGCGGAGGATCCGATCGATCTGATTCTCCAGTTCCCGCCTGCTCTGCTCCAGTTCCTCGTATTCAGCAGTGACGGCTTGCAGCGCCCGGTTCTGGTGCTCCACCGCTTCTATCGTCTGATCCAGCTGAGTTTTCGCCACTTCATAGCTGGTCTTACACTCCGCCAGAGCTGTCTTATTTTCTTGTAAAATCTCCTCTTTCTCCCGGCAGGACGCGGTCCATTCCCGCTCTTTCTTCTGCAGAGAGGCGATCTCCCTCTGCAGCTGTTCCTCCGTGTGCGCCAATTCCTCCAGTTCTCTGCCGCGTCCCAGCAGATTGTCACTGTACCGGTATTTCCCGCCGGTCAATGCCCCGCCTGGGGCGAGCAGATCCCCCTCTAACGTCACGATCCGCAGCGTGAATCGATACTGCCGGGCAATCGTCAGCGCGTGTTCCAGGGTGTCCACCACCAGAATTCTCCCCAAGAGAGAATCGAAAACGCGTCGATATTTGGGATCAAATTGCACCAGGGAAGCAGCTGTCCCCAATGCAACCGCTTCTTTCAACGCCTCCCGCGGGGAAAACGCACCTCGCCCCTTGACCGAATCCAGTGGCAAAAAGGTGGCCCGCCCCGCCTGCTCCCTCTTCAGATAGGAAACCCAGGCCTTGGCACAATTTTCCGTCTCGGTGACGATGTGCTGCATGCTGCCGCCCAGTGCCACCTCGATAGCGGTTTCATACTTTGCCTCCACCTGAATCAAGTCAGCCACGACCCCGCAGACACCGGGAATACGGTCTTTTCGGCTCATGATGTGCCGCACCGCGCCGCCGTATCCCTCGTAGCGCTCCGACAGATTCCGCAGTGTCTCCGCCTTTAATCGACAGCGCTGCTGCTCTTCTCTTTTCTTCGAGAGTGCCGAGCGTATCTGATCCAGCTGTTTTTCCCCTTCCTGTTTTTCTTCCTGTGCCACTTCGCTGCTGATCTGGTAACGGGCGATTCTGCGGTTCATGCGGTTTAGGGCTTCCTCGCCCTGTTTTTTCTCCTCATAGAGCCGATCCAGGATCTCCTGTCTGGAGGTGATCTGTCCCTGCAGTTCCTGCTGCCGGCTCTCCGTCTGAGAGAGCAGCGCCTGATTTTTCTCCAGATCCGCCCGCATCTGGGAATCGGTATCTAGAATCGCCAGCACCTTGTCATATCCTGCTTCTTTCTGCTTGGAAGACGCCTCGATCTGGGCGGAAAGTGTCTCGATTTCATCTGCGCTTTTCTCCAGCGCTTTCCTGAATGTCGCGAAGCTCTCTTCCTGCTCTTTTGCCTTTTCGCCGGTCTGTGCTGCCTGCTGTCTCCGCTCTTTTTGCCTGGCGGCAGCTGCCTCCATCCGCTCCTTGATCTGTGCTTTCTGCTTGGCGTAATCCTCCCTCTGGCCGGCGAGGAGACGAATTTCCCCCTCTAGTTGTTCCTGCCTCAGATTTTGTTCCTGTAATTTCTCCCTCTCTCTTGAGAGCTTCGCCTCCAGAGCGTCTTCTTCCTCCCTGGTCTTTTGATACTTTTCTTTTAATTCCTCATATTCCAGCTGATTGCGGTCATAGTCCTCCTGGGCGATGGTCTTTTTCTGTGCCAGATCCTGCCGTTCTTTTTCCGCCTGTTCCAATTGCTGAACGAAAAGCCCCACGTCCAAATCCCGCAGTTCATCCCGCAAAGAGAGGTAGGTCCTTGCTGTCTCGGACTGGCGCTTCAGCGGCCCAAGCTGCCGTTCCATCTCTGACAAGATATCGGTAATCCGGGAGAGATCTATCTGTTCCGCTTCCAGCTTCCGCTCCGCCTGGGCTTTGCGCTTCTTGAATTTGCCGATGCCGGCTGCCTCGTCAAAGATCTCCCGGCGCTCCTCCGGTTTCGAGCTCAGAATCTGCTCCACCTGTCCCTGGCCAATGATGGAATATCCCTCTTTTCCGATACCGGTATCGAAAAAAAGTTCCTGCACATCCCGCAGGCGACATGTCTTCCCGTTTATCTGATACTCACTCTCCCCGGATTGATAGACCCGCCTGGAAACCGTCACCTCGCTGTATTCGATTGGGAGCAGATGATCCTGATTGTCCAAGGTCAGCGCCACAAAAGCAAAGCCGACAGGCTTTCTTGTCTCGGTCCCGGAAAATATCACATCTTCCATCCTGGCGCCCCGCAGCTGCCTGGCACTCTGTTCTCCCAGCACCCATCGAACCGCGTCGGCGATATTGCTTTTTCCGCTGCCGTTAGGCCCCACGATGGCGGTGATTCCCGGCTTGAATTCGAAGCGCATCTTGTGATAAAAGGACTTAAATCCTTGTACTTCAATGGTTTTTAAATACATTACCTCTACTCCCGGCAAAAATTTGATGGAAGGTGCTTCCTGGCGGCAAAAATCATTTTCGCTGCTGCCATCCTGCGAGGGATTCTCAGTGCGGCACAACAAGCCCGTCCGCGGAATTCTCTATTTGTCCTCTTTCTCATTTTCCTTCTGCAAAATCAGCAGCGTCTGATAGGCGGCATGCTGCTCCGCGATCTTCTTGGACCTCCCGCGTCCTTTTCCATAGGGACGCCCGTTGATCACCGCCTCCACCCAAAACGTCTTATCGTGATCCGGTCCTTCCTCCCGCAGTTCCACGTAAGTCAATGTGCCGTGAATTTTTCCCTGCACCAATTCCTGCAGAATCGTCTTGCTGTCATAAAAGAGCGTTTTGTGCTCCACATCTTCCAGTAAAAAGCGTGAGACGAACTCTTTTGCGCTGTCAAAGCCGCCATCCAGATAGATGGCACCGATCACTGCCTCCAGGGCATCAGACAGAGTAGAGTCTCTGTCATAGCCTCCGCTTTTCTTTTCGCCCCGTCCCAAGAGCAGATAATTCCCCAAGTGCAGCTTCCGGGCCGCGTCCGCCAGCGTCGGTTCACACACAAGACTTGCCCGCAATTTGGTGAGATCTCCCTCGTCCATTTCCGGATAACGGGAATAGAGAATATCGCTGGAAGACAGCTCCAGAACCGCGTCCCCCAAAAATTCCAGGCGTTCATTATTCGCCTGTCGATGCATCCCGTGATCATTGGTATAAGTGCTGTGTGTCAGGGCAGTGTGCAGCAACCCGCTGTTTTGAAACCGGTACCCGATCTCCTCCATCAGTTTATCTTCCCGTTCCGTCATCTCATTCCCTTCTCCTATCAGAAAAGACGTCCGGTCAGCCGAACGTCTCTCTTTTTGTGCATCGAAAACTCTGGTCCTTCGCCCAATACGTTTCTGACCACTTGCTCAGTGCGTATTGGATTTACTTGCCCAACGCATTTGAAATCTGTTCCACCGCGTCGCCTACCGTCGTGATTCCCTCCATCGCGTCATTGTCGATCTCAATGTCGAATTCTTCCTCAATCGCCATCACGATCTGATACAGGTCCAGCGAATCCGCGCCGAAATCGTCGGTAAACGAACTGTCCATCGTCACTTCATCGGGGTCCAGATTCAGTTCACTGGAAATAATGTCTCTTAATTTTTCGAAAATCATAATTCTCTCTCCTTATACAAAAAATATAGTGAAAATGGTGCTAAAATCCATCTGTTCTTCTAACCCAATCGAGCAGGGGCATTTTCCACTGCTCGCCGTGCAGCCTACGTGCCGCGCAGCAGCAAAGTTTCCCTCGCAGACCTAGCCCTGTGCTTAAAAAGAGCGCCGCCTCTTCTCAGCGTCAATCACTCTTGGACTGGCTGCTTAGACTCTCCTGAAATCTTCTGCATCAAACATTCCTGGGTCGGCTGCCAAGATTCTCCTGAATCTTCTGCTTCAATCATTCTTGGGCTGACTGCCAAGATTCTCCTGAATCTTCTGCATGATCGCCTGTTCCTTAAACTGCGCACACTGCAAAATAGTATTTTTCACTTCCTTCGCATCGGCACTTCCGTGGGTCTTTACCACCAGACCTTGCAGCCCCAGCATAGGCGCACCACCATATTGGGAGGCGTCAAATGTCTTCAGTGATTCTTTAAGTGAAGGCAGCGCAAAGAAGGCACCGATCTTACTGCGGAGATTCTTTTTCAATGCCTGCTTGACCGTGGAAAGGAAAACGCTCCCCACGCCTTCAAAAAATTTCAAAATCACGTTGCCCACAAAGGCCTCACAGACCACCACATCCGCCTGCCCCTTGGGAATATCTCTGGCTTCAATATTGCCCACGAAATGGATGCCCGGGCATGCCTCCAGCAATGGATAAGTCTCCTTCACCAGGGCATTTCCCTTCTCCGCCTCGGCGCCGATATTGACCAGCGCGACCCGGGGATTGGGGACACCCATCACATGCTCCATATAAATGGAGCCCATCTGGGCAAATTGGACCAGGTGAGAGGGACGGGCATCAACATTGGCGCCGCAGTCAATCAGCAGCGAGGCACCTTTCGCCGTGGGAATCAGCGGGGCTAATGGGGCACGCTCTACGCCTCGAATTCGTTTTACAATCAGCTGCCCGCCTGCCAGCAAAGCTCCAGTACTGCCCGCGGAGACAAAAGCATCCGCTTTCCCGTCTTTCACCAGATTAAGTCCCACCACCATGGAGGAATCTTTCTTGGTCCGTATAGCATTCACCGGGGACTCCTCATTGGAAATCTCCTGTGCGGCGGGAATCAAAAAAAGCCGATCCTCCGAGTAAGCTGCCCCTTCTAAAAGCGGCTTGACCGCCTCTGGGCGTCCTACAAGAAGGATTCTAATATTGTCCCCTTCTCTGAGCGCATCCAGCGCACCTTGTACCACGGCCTGTGGTGCATTGTCGCCGCCCATCGCGTCCAGTGCGACTGTCACCATCTCCTGCATCAAATCCCTCCAATCCGGCTTAGGAAATTCTTCTCCGCAGCCACCTCTCTATTTTCAAAATGAGACGATAAAAAAGGGGTTCGTCTCTCTTTACCCACGGCCCATACTATACTAAATACTCTCGGGAAAATCAACACCAAAAAAGGCGGTGGGAAAGGAGGAGAGGAATTGATAAGAGGTCGTTTCACCGAACCAAGGGGGTTGCAAAAATATAAAACAAGTTTTCATGTGATGTGATGTTCTCAGGCTGCTAACCATTCAAAAATTGTCCTATCGCTGTTCTCAGCCATCATCAACAGCTCCCTTTTCCTCGCTTCAGGATCATGATGTTTTCTGACTTATTAAAAGAAAAGCGGCATATATTGTATTGTTGACTATAATTACTTTCCATATATTTGTTATTTTTTTGTTCTGCCTATATCAATACAGACAGCCATTCTGCGGAAACTACAATCTCATCCGCATTCAGTGTTCCAAGTGCAATTTTCTTATTTCCGCCATGGTAATCACTGCCGCCGGAGATCAAGAGCCCGTTCTTCTCCGCAATTTCTGCCAGCTCCTGACACACTAGGAATGGATATCCGGAATAATAACATTCCATTCCCTTAAGACCGTAAGATAGAAGCTCTGCCATCTGCCGTTCAAATCGTTCCCTATTGAGCGGCTTTTCTCCCATCTCACCCAATGGATGCGCCCATACTGGAATACCGCCTGCCGCCAGAACGGCATGCACTGCAGTCTCCGCATCGATTCTATCC
>CAZROZ010000039.1:0-11335 GCA_964601745.1 uncultured Lachnospiraceae bacterium
CAATTACATAATTAAACAGTCTTTTCTCATAGATTACAACTCTTTTACTTTTTAGGTGGAAGGGTTTTTGTGTACTTTTCAAGAAACAGATCCTGCCATTTCCAGTCATACAATTCATTTCCAGTCATACAATCGAAAAGTTTTCTCTGATCGGTATCTTCTTTATGTCCATAAACTTTAGAGACGTTTTACTTCTCCAGTCCAGTATCCTGCATGGCACAGTCTCCGGTTCCTTTTTGCCGCAAACCGTCCATCTGCCAGATGTTCCAGGCGATTTTACCTGCCATCTGCAGCAACAGTTTATCATTCGGCTGCCGTTCCCAGCGCGCCTGATAATAATCTGTGAAGGTCAATAGCAGATTGATCCTGGATATCAGGACATTGTCGCCTTGGTACTCATATCCGTATGTGGCCTCAAAAGCGCGAATCGCCCACTTTACCCACTCATCGTAGGTATCCGTGTTTTCGTTCACGATCCGCAGCTTTCTGTCCAGTATTCCAATACGTCTGATCGGCGGGACAATCTGCTCGCCTGTTGAAACGTCGTAGCGGGAGACCAGATAAGGCGCTTCGCCGCAGGTGATCTCCAGCCGGCGGGAATCCACATAATGCTGCCACTTTTTCTGTCTTGGAAATTCGATCTTCCCTTCCGTGACAGTCCATGTGTGATCCTCATTCTCCGTGTTGAAAACATCTTTGCGACCAAACCAGTCCTCATCCAGAAAATTGTTCATATGGTTGCAGAGCCAGGCGGGCGTGAATACCTCCGCTTTTTTCCTTGTGCGCTTTGCCTGCGCCTCCTGGGATTTTTGTATACGGGGGCGGATGACACCGGCGTGTAGTAGCGCATTTGCGCTCATCTGCGCCGTATCGGCGAATCCCTCACCGTATTCCTCATAGGTGTCCGTTGCCCAGATGATATTTTTCTTCGTCGATTTATCTTGCAGCAGCAAATCCAGTACATTTGCGACCGGATAGCTGGTGATGTCAATCAGTTTCTCCACAAAAAGTTCGCTCCTTTCCTGTTTCGGGCGCAGCCGTGCAAAAGCGTTGTTCACTTAGCACATTCCCATCTCCGGCAGTCCCAGTATGGTTCATGATTGGGCGGAAAGTCAAGGGAATGGTGTCTGTTTTTTTCTTATTGCGACCGGAGGTATTCCGCCGGAGTGGTGCCAGTCTCCCTTTTGAAGACGGTGCAGAAATAACTGGGGGTACTATAGCCGAGTTTCATGGCGGTCTCTGTTACATTCGCACCCGGCTGCTCCAGGAATGCTTTTGCCTCCTCCATTTTTCTCTGGTGAATGTAGTCGTTGATGGTCATACCGGTGACACTTTTAAAATGATTGCAGAGGTAAGACACCGAATATCCCAGCCGCGCCGCTATCATGGTAGGAGTGATTTTCTCATAGAGGTGTTCCTCGACTTCCCGACAGATCTTCCGGGAGATCGGATCAGAAGTCGTGATGATCTGGCATTGGTGGACCCGTATGGCAAAATCTGTCATCATAGTCTTCATTAACTGAACGATTTGGCGAATGGAATGAGTGTGCTCAAGCTGCAGCAGGTAGTCATTCATCAGGAGACTGCACATGGTCAGACTGCATCCGCCCTGCATCGCGGAGAAGGAGGACATCGATAAGGCGAGCAGGAAACTGGTGCGAACCGTTTGCAGCTGTATCTCCTGAGGAGCAGGAGAGATCTGAAATATTTGTCCTACCAGCGTTTTCACCCGATCCACCTGGCCATGGGAGATGGCATGGGGCAGCGCTTGAAAGAATTTGAGCTGCGGGTCTGGGAACGCCTCCTCTTGTTCTACATTTGGCCGTTCGGAGAGAAACTGCTCTGCCTGAGTGGCGGGAAGCGGATAATCCAGGTAAGTAAAGTCAGATGGAGAAAAATAAAAAACAGTCCGGCACAAGTAACCGGCTATGGCGAGCAGATTCGTCAGATCTCGCTTGGGAAGTGAATGAAGACAGCCCTGCAATTCATCAGCTCTCTTTATGTCTCCTCCGCCGTAGGCGATCATTTCCTCCACGCTTTCCCGGGTGAGTTCAAAGGGAATTGCAGGTCCCAGAAACAGGTACTCATCTCGAGCCGGGAGACGAATCAGCACAAAGGCCGCGTGATTGGGTGAAACGGTGTATACAACACTTCGCTTGGATTGAAAAAGAGTCTCCTCCACTTCGGGAAAGAATGGCTTTAGTGCAGCATATTCCCCGATCTGGGTTTCCTCTGCCTTAGTCACATAGTGCATGGGCAGCTGGCTGATTTGATAAAATTCCAGCAAGTGTTCAAGTGGGGTCATGAGATTTTTGCTCCTTTTCATTTTCCTTAATATTTTAAAATTTATCACAATATTTTGGATTCGGCAACTTTTTTCTGATGATATTATTGCAGCGAAGAAGGATTCCAAATAGAGGAGAAATTTCAACTTAAAAGAAGGATTCCAAACAGAGGAGGATTCCAAGTAGAGGAGAAATTCCAACTTAAAAGAAGGATTCCGAGCGGAGGGAGACTTCCAAGTAAAGAAGGATGCCAGGTAAAGGAGGAACCATCATGCGAACGATTCAAAGTGAAGAATTTGGAAAAGTCATCATCCGGCAAGTGCCGCTCCCGGAGGGAATTCTCCCTCAGCCGGGCGGGATCTACACCTATTCCGGACGGGTCGCGGTGCCGTTTTGTGTGCCGGGAGAGGAAAAGGAGCGCATGCACATCGCGACGGTGCAGGATGACGGGACAGGATGGCATGAGATTTTTGACGGGACGGTATCTCTCACAAAAGAGGGGAATGGATTCCGGTTCATGCCGTTTCAGAATAATACCCGTGCGCTGATCGGGGATTATGTCCTGGAATGTGAACCAGATCTGGACACTGCGGACCCGGCGAAATCCCGGATGGTGCCGATTCACTATCCAGATGAGATCCGCGCGATGCCGAACCTTTGGAAGGTGTGGTCGGAAATCATCATCGCGCCGGACAATGAGCACATGGCCTGGAACGGACTGGGAGCGGCAGCAGGTGTGTATGTGGCGAAACTGCGCCGCACGGAGACAGAATATGTGCTGGATCATGTGCGCACCATCAGCGTCACCACGTCGCAGCCGGACCCGGAGCATCCAGGCTGCACCGTCATGGGGCCCGTGCGCGGCGGCGAGATCAAGCAGTTCCTGCGGGGCGGTCTTTCCGTCTCTCTCATCGGTTCCGATCGAGGCACGGGGAATTCTGTAGTGCAGGCGCTGGACTCTGAAGCGGTGGAATATGTCACGCGTTCTCCCGGCTATGATGAGACCACGATTTTCTCTCCGGATGAGAAGCTGGGTATCGTGATGACAATGCGGTTTTCCCCAAAAACGAACAGTGCCTATATCGGCCTCATTCCCCGCAGAGGAAATATGACCACCAAATCGAATGTGATCAATCAAGTGTATATGTACGGCGTCTCAGGCGTGCGGATGGGCAGAGCGGGGAACATCGGACCGGCATTGGTCCATATTGATCGCTCGAAAGAGGAAGACGAGTATTTGGGATTGAATCTCTCAGACCCTTCCGAGGAATGGGTCTATTATTCCCCCATGTCCTGGCATCCTTCCTCCAAAAAAGTCATGTGGAATGAGGGACAGAAAAAATCCATCGGAGACGGCATCCGATACATGATCGCGGAACTTCCGGATTATGTGCCGGGAGAGACCGCGCCGGTTGCTTCGGTACCGGATCGGATCCCCTATGCCATCGACGGCGTGGATTTAAAAGGCGGCATGATGAATCAGACATCGCCCGAGATCAAGATTGCGGGAAAGCATAGCGGTGTTGCCTCCAGCACGGTGAAAGCCGGCATGCCTACGGTCGCGGAAACGGTATATGAGAATTTCAGTGATGATGGGGAGAGCTTCCTGGACGGCTTCGAGCGGGTTATTACACCGGGGATCATCGCGCCTGGCGATACCATTTATGACGCGAAATTGAAGGTTAAAGGCGCTCATTCCGGGGAAGCGGATTTTCACGTTGTCTACAATATGCCGAGGGATTTTAGCATGACGACCCTCGGTCAGGATTCTGCTGGCTTTGCTGAATACGATGGGAAGCGGGTGGAAATCAAAGACTTCTTTGACGGGAAATGAGATCGCGCCTTCGCAGGTGGGAGGATATCCCTCCTGCGGGGAGGGAAAAAAGGCGGTTTAATGCCTTATTCGCAGGACCCAAAAAGGATATCGGTTTTGTGGGGATATCTGTCGGCTTTTTGAAAGATTTTTACATCCCGCTCTGGCATAATGCAGCCATCCTAAAAAAAAAACAGGAGGTTTTATCATGAAAAAGGGATTGGCAATTGTGCTTTCACTTATTCTCTGCATTTCTCTATTAGCCGGCTGCGGTGGCGGTGGAGAGGATGAGAGTGAACAGACCACGGGGAGTGCTGAGACGGTTTCAGAGTCCACGGAAGCCGGAGGTGCCGCGGAGGACCCGGGCGCGAGTCTTTCTCCCGCAGAGAAGATCGCGGGCAGTTATTACAGCTACGCTTATGACGTGGACACTATGTATATGACCTATTTCTTCCACTTCTATAATGAAATTCCCGGTGTCGGCAATCTCTATTACGCGGGTTTCGCGATGAATCAGATCACCTTCTCCGGGAAATATGAAGTAGTGGAACAGGAAACGGAATATGCCTGCTGGCCGGACCGCGCCGCTGCGGAATCCGCGGGAGAGGGAGCGACACCACCCACCGGTACTGCTCCGTATACAGTGAATTTCTACGACATGGACGGCAATCTGGTGGATTCCTGCGGCTTTGACGGCGACAACCTTTACATGGATATGGAAGCCATCAGCGGAGTCGGCGGAGAAGATGCCATTTACGTCAGAGATACGGATCCGGAGAATTCCAAGATGGCAGAGACCTATCAGGCAGAAGTCGCGGCGCCACTGCTCAGTCTGGTATCCCCTGACGATGAGACGTCGACCTTGAAGCTTCTGGTGAACGGCAAGTATGAGGACACGGTCGTGATGTTTGTGGAAGGGACCTATTCTATGACAGAGGATCAATCCGAGATCACGTTGACGCCCAGTACCGGGGACCCGGCAGTCACTGTTACCAAGAATGAAGACGGCAGCTACACATACAAGGGAGCGGATGGGACAGAAGTGACTTTGACGCCAGTCAGCGCGGGGAAAGCGATTTCCTTCACTTACAAAGGTCAGGTTCCCGTGCCCGGCATGGAAGATACCATGGGAGATCTGATCTGTGAGCTCTACGATGACAATACCGCTCGTCTCTACGCATCCGCCTTCGGCACAGAATTTGATATCGATGCTGCCACCTATGAGATCGACATGACCGCTTACACCATTACGTTCCACTTTGAGAAAGGCGGAGATGTGACGACCTACGCGACGGATACCAGCATGGCCTTTGACTATGCGGCGACCGGCATTGAAACGTTTGGAGATATCTCCCAGACACTTACCATGGTCAACGAGTAAGTGGAGATAAAAGGCATTAATTTCTGCATAAAAAAGTGCTGGGGAAAGACAGTATTTTCAATGAGTAAGTGAAAAAGGGAGACACAGTTTTCCGCAGAAGACACGATTTTTCAATAAAGCAAAATAAAAGATAAGAAGAAGGCTGCGGCTTGTCCCGCGGCCTTTTTTAGAAAAATGAGAAAAAAAGGAGAAGAGAAATGCTCAAGGTATATCTGTATGAGACACTGGAATTTACTTATGAGGGAAAAGGGGAGATAAAGGGCTCTTTTACTGTGGACGGGGAGACGGTGTCTGTCCCGGGCTTTCAGGCTGGAGAAAATACCATCAAGCTCCGCTATCTCCCCATGAAAGCGGGGACGTGCACTTATCAGATAACGGGCGCAGTATATGAAGAAGGAAACTTTGAAATTCAACCAGCAAAAGAGAATCGTCACGGTCCAGTGCGAGCTGTGGGAACGCATCTTGCATACGCGGACGGAACACTCTGCCGCACGTACGGTACCACAATTTACGCTTTGATGCATCAGACGGATGCCCTCATCGATGAGACGATGGAGACGCTGAAAAACAGTCCCTTTAATAAGATTCGTCTCTGCGTTTTCCCAAAGCACTTTGTGTATAACGCAAATGAGCCTGCCTATTTCGCTTTTGAGAAAAGAGAGGACGGCTCCTGGGATACGTCGAAACCCTGCTTTCCCTTCTGGGATCGATTTGAGGCACGCCTAGCCCAGCTCTTTGATCTGGGATTTCAGGTGGATCTGATTTTATTCCATCCCTATGATCGGTGGGGATTTTCTTCCATGAGCCGTGAGGATGATCTCAATTATCTGGATTATGTCCTGCGCCGGTTTGCCGCCTATCCCAATATGTGGTGGAGCATCGCGAATGAGTATGATATGGTTGTGCCGAAGAAGATGGAAGATTGGTATGAGATTGAGACTTATCTGGCAGAGCACGATCCCTTCCATCACCTGATCGGCAATCACCACTGCATTGTGCCGTGGCAGCATGAACGCCCGAACACGACTCACGTCTCTCTGCAGACCGGGCAGCTACAGCGGATTGAGGAGTGGACGTTAAAATATAAAAAGCCGATTCTCATCGACGAATGCGGCTATGAGGGAAATCTGAAGGAATCCTGGGGCAGCCTGTCCGGACGGGAGATGACAGCAAGATTCTGGCGCACCATGGCACTGGGCGGATGCTGCACCCACGGGGAGACGTTCCTTCACGAGGAGGATCCGGATGAGATTGTGTATTGGGCAAAAGGCGGAAAACTGATCGGAGAGAGCCCTGCCAGGATTGCCTTTTTGCGGCAGGTGATGGAGGAGATCCCGGAACCCATCGAACCGGAATTCGCTGGCTTTTCCAAGATAAGATTTGCGAGTCCGGAGGACATGGAGCGGGCGATCCAGGAAGGTCCTACTTTCTATAATGTCTTCGGGCTGCGGATCCTCTCCATGGAGCCGACGGAGCGGGAACTCTTTCTGGACAACAATGTGCAGTATCGGGGCCACTGCGGGGAGGACGTGTATCTGTGGTATCTGGATAATCAGTGCTGCGCGAAGACGACGCTGGAATTGCCGGAGAATGGTACCTATACTGTCGAGGTGATCGACACCTGGAATATGACCCGGGAGATCCAGCAAAAGGACGCCAGCGGGTCGGTGACTGTCAGATTGCCGGGACACGAGGGGATGGCTATTCTCGCGAGAAAGAATCAAAATCAATGAGAAATGAAGGGCAGATTTGCGATCGAATATGAGAAGAAAGAGTAATGTGATCTGGGAGGAACGAGCGGATGAGAAGATTGAATTTTTGTAAGGACTGGCTCTTTTCTAAGGACGGCGGGGCGCCTCGGCGGATTGACCTGCCCCATGACGCTCAGCTGGGGGAGAGAAGGGGAGCCGATGAGCCTTCCGGTGCCGGAGGCGCTTACTTCGCAGGCGGCAAGTATCGATATGAGAAGACCTTTGACGGTGCTGATCTTGCGGGAAAGGCGGTTCTTCTGGACTTTGGCGGCGTCTATCGCCAGGCTGAAGTCACCCTGAACGGACAGCGGGCAGGCGGCTGTGCCTATGGCTATGCTCCTTTCCTGGTGGACCTGACGGGCAAAGTGACCCAAGGGGAGAACGTCATCTGTGTGACGGCGGATAATTCCCAAACGCCCAATTCCCGCTGGTATTCCGGAGCGGGGATTTACCGGCCGGTGTGGCTCTGGATCGGAGAGAAAGATCACATTGTGCCGGACGGAATCAAAATCACCACCCTCAGCTATGATCCCCCTCAGGTCCAGGTGGAGACGGAGATCTGCGGAGAGGGAGAAGTCACCGTGGAGATCCTGGAGGACGCGAAGGAAGAGGCCTCCCCGGATTTTTCTTCGAACGCGGGAGGAGGAGACACCGCCTCCGCAGCTTCTTTTACGGCAAAGGACGGTTCTTGCGCGATCGCGGCGGGGACAGGTACAAGGGTAGAACTTCTTCTGCCTACCGCCCGTCTATGGAGCGCGGAGGAGCCGAATCTGTACCGCTGCCGTGTCACCCTGTCCAAAAATGGGAAAACGGTGGATACCCAATCGGTCTCTTTCGGTGTAAGAAAGCTGACATGGAGCCCCAAAGGATTTTTTGTCAACGGCAAGGAGACACTGCTCCGAGGCGGCTGTGTGCACCATGACAACGGCATTTTGGGTGCGGTCACGTTCCGGGAAGTGGAGGAGCGAAAGATAAAGCGTCTGAAATCCTGGGGATTTAACGCGATCCGCTCCGCCCACAATCCGATTTCCCCGGAACTCTTAGAGGTCTGTGACCGTCTGGGCATGTACGTGATGGATGAGATGTGGGACATGTGGTATAGGAGCAAGACTGCGTGCGATTACGCGTTGGATTTTCGTGACAATTGGGAGCAGGACATAGAAAACACAGTTCGCAGGGACCGCTGTCACCCCAGTGTCGTGCTCTATTCCATCGGCAATGAAGTCACGGAACCGGGGGAAGAGGAGGGTACCGCGCTGTCCCGCCAGCTGGTCGATACGTTCCATCGGCTGGATCCCACTCGTCCCGTGACCGCGGGGATCAATCTAGCACTTGTCGCCATGGCCAAGAGTAAAATCGGTATGTACGCAGAGAAGCAGGAGGAAAATACTGACCCCGAGGCCTTTTTCCAGTCTATCAACAGCGCGGATTATAATAAGCAGGTGGTGGAAAACGGGAAGAGTATGAACGCTGCCGCCGCTCTGCCGGAAGTGGAGGCACTGGCGGCGCCGACTTTAAATATGCTGGATATCGCCGGGTACAATTACGGGGACAGCAGGTATCCCATTGAGGGGAGAGAACATCCGGACCGGATTCTGGTGGGGAGCGAGACATTTCCCATGGATATCGCCTCCAACTGGGCGATGGTGGAGCAGTATCCATATCTGGTGGGTGATTTTATGTGGACCGCCTGGGATTACCTGGGAGAGTCCGGCATCGGGGCCTGGGTCTATGATCAGAGTGATTTTGGCTTCGGAAAGCCTTATCCGTGGCTCACAGCAGGGTCGGGCGTGCTGGATATTCTGGGAGATGATACCGCCGAGGCGGGTCTTGCCGCCGCAGTTTTTGAAAAGAGAAAAACGCCGTACATCGGTGTCTGTCCGCCGACGCACCCCGGGGAGATCCCTGCGAAATCCACCTGGAGGGGCACGAATGCCATTCCCAGTTGGTCCTGGCGGGGCTGCGAGGGAAATGAGGCGCAGGTGGAGGTCTACACTGCCGCCCAGGAAGTGGAACTATTCCTGAACGGGGAGAGCGTGGGACGAAAAGCGGTGGAATCCTACCTGGCGGCCTTTGAGATCACGTATCTTCCAGGCAATTTGACAGCTGTCACCTATGAGAACGGGAAGGAGACGGGGAGAGCGACGCTGACCTCCGCGGATGGCAAACTTTCTCTTCGTATCGCTCCGGAGGAGGAGCTAATAAGAGAAAAGCCGGCTTTCCTGCGGGTGGGGATCGCAGGGGAGAATGGCAGTATAGAGGCAAATTCAGACTGCAATGTGACGATAGAAGTCAGCGGCGCTGATCTGCTGGCCTTTGGAAGTGCCTGCCCGAAGACGGAAGCCTCCTATCTGAACGGGGATTTCCCCTCTTATTACGGGAGGGCTATGGCGGTGATTGTCCCCCGGGAGGAGAAAGTGCAGGTGCGGGCAAAGACGGACACCGGTATGGAGGCAAAGGCAGAATTTGATGCCGCGGGAGAGTGAGCGGGCGAGAGGTGAGGATAATGTGGGAAAAAGCCATGTGGGTGGGTGTGCCCAGGGAGGAGATTGCCCGGTGCGGCATTCTTGCGGGAGATATGACCGGGAGATTCGCCTATTTTCGTCTGGATTTTACCTGCGAGGAAAAGGCGCGTCTCACCCTGGACATCTCCGCCAATTCCCGTTATCGCCTGTGGGTCAATGGCGTGTCTGTGTCCAGCGGTCCCTGCAAAGGGGATCTGACCAGGGTCTATTATGAGACAGTGGACGTGTCCCAATCTCTGCTTCCCGGCAAGAACGTGCTGGCAGCCCAGGTCCTCTATCTGGATCACTATGCCAGTGTCCACCAGCAGGATGAGCGGGCGGGCATTCAGTCGGTTTTAACGCCCGGCGGCGGGCACAGACTCGCGGTGGAAGGGACTGTCAGAGACGAAAATGGGAAAATTCAAACAGTCGTGTCGACAGGGATCGCTGACTGGCGTGTTTTTTTAGACGGCAGCAGGTATCTGCGCTCTGAGGAAGTGACCAGCTGTCTGGGCGCGGTGATGGAGCGCATTGATTTTGCGAAGATTCCTTTCGCGTGGCGGGAGGCAGACTTTGACACTGCTTCCTGGTCTATTCCGGAACGATTGGAAATTGTGGGTCGGGATGATTTCATGGACTCTGTCGGACTGCTGCGCCGTTTTCCCATGAGAGAGCATCCCATCCCGCTGCTGTATGAGATACCTCGCCAATTCCAAAGGGAGTGCCGCTCTCATACGGGGATTCTTGCGGCAGGAGAGGCGGAAATCCCCCTGGAGAGTCACACGCTGATTATCCTGGACGCGGGAGAGGAGACCAGCGGATATCCGGTTTTCCGCTTTGCGGGCGGCGCGGGAACCAAAGTGAGGATCACTTATCTGGAAAAATTTACCGGGAAGGCGGTCCGGGAAGACGACGCATCTGCCGGGAAGGCGGTCAGCAAAGACGACGCAGAACACGGGGAGATAGCAGGCATTTCTGACTGCCTTTTGCTGCATGGCGGTCAGGTCAGCTTTGAGCCGTTCTGGTACCGGACTTTTCGTTATATTGCCATTGAGATAGAAACGGGAGATGCGCTTACCGTATTTTCTCCCATCTACCGGGAGACCGGCTATCCTCTGGAAGTGGAATCCTGGGTGGAGTCCTCCGAGTCCTGGGTGAGGGAAGTCTGGGATCTTTGCGTGCGCACCTTAAAACTGTGCATGAATGAGACTTACATGGACTGCCCGTACTACGAGCAGAATCAGTTTCCCATGGATACAAGACTGCAGGCACTTTTCTGCGCCTGCGTCAGCAATGACATGCGGCTGACGTGGAAGGCGCTGGAGGATTTTCACTGTTCCATCAGTCCCGACGGGCTGGTTCACGGCCGCTTTCCGGGTTCTTATCAGCAGATCATTTCTACCTTTTCTCTGCACTATGTTTTCATGCTGGAGGAGGCATGGAGAAATACCGGGGATATCGCGCCGTTTCGCAGATATCTGCCAGATCTGGACCGGATTTTGAATTATTACGACAGTAAAATCGGAGAGGACGGTCTGGTGGGACGGCTTGGCTGGTGGGAATTTGTGGACTGGCATCCCCTTTGGAGCGAATATGGCGGG
>CAZROZ010000040.1:0-11137 GCA_964601745.1 uncultured Lachnospiraceae bacterium
TGTGCCGCGATGTCATAGAGTTCTTCCTGGGGGATCTCCTCCTGCTCTTGGGGGCAGGCAGCTTCCACCGCTTCCCGGACGGTCAAACTGCTCTGATCCGGCAGTCCCAGCAGATACGCCGCTGTCTGTTCAACCAATTCTTTTCTATCCATTTTTCTCTCCTTACCAGGCATATTCGATTCCTCGGGCGTATTTGATTTTCCAAGTGCCTTCTATAGTTAACGACATAATTAAGTTCACTTTGATTTTCAATGAATTTAAAAAAGCACTCTACAGTTCAAAGTGAGATGTTTAATGTCGTTTACTATATTTCCCTTCCTCTTTGAAAAAGTATGCCCTACCAGGGCGAAATTGTCAAAGAAAATCCACTTTTCTCCACTTTCATCTACCCTTTGTTTTTCCCGTTGAAAGTGCCAAGAGGCTGTGATACACTCACCTCCATATAGCAGGGGAGATAGCTGCGGCATCTCTTGTTCGCATACAGGAACAAAAAAACAAGAGAGGAACGTCATGAAAATTTTAATCGGTGTACTGGGAAATGAGACCAACACATTCTCATCGGAACGGGGGACGTTTGAGCGCTGGGCGACGGGCAGTTTCGCGGAAGGGCAGGACGTCATCGACAAGTATCAAAATGTATCCGGCTACTACATCAAGGGAATGCTCCAGGCAGCACAAGAAGAGGGAGCCCAGGTAATCCCGTCCCTCAATATCATGGGATCCGCACCTACCATCGAAAGAGGCGCCCTGGATACCGCCATGGAGATCCTGTGCCGGCACATTCGAGCGCACAGAGAAGAAATCGACGGGATCTGTCTGGGACTCCACGGCGCCGGGGTGGCGGAGGGGATCGATGACATGGAAGCCTACACCCTACGGAAGGTGCGGGAGATCGTGGGGAATGAGATGCCCATCACCGTGTCCCTGGATCTCCACGCCAATATTTCTGACGACATGATTCGCCTCTCACAAGGCCTGTTCGGCGTGAAAGAGTATCCCCACACGGATATGGCGGAAGCCGGTTATCTGGCTATGAAAGTCTTGATCCGTATCCTCCGTGGGACGTGTCATCCAAAAACCGCTGCCGCCTATCTCCCGCTCTTTACCAATTCCTGCGTTGCCAATACGTTCGAGCTGCCCATGAAAGCGTTCAAAGACCATGTGGCAGCGGCAGTGAAGCAGCTGGGGCTCATTGACGCCACATATTTTCAGGGATTTCCCTATGCGGACGCATCGTGTTCCGGCGCTTCGGTGGTGGTCGTGGCGGAGGAGGGACAGGATCCCCAGGCGGTCGCGGAGGAACTGGCCGATTGGATCTGGCAGCGACGCCATGAATTGGATTTTGAATGTCTCAATCCGGCGCAGGCCATCGACCGGGCAGAGGAGGCGCTGTCACAGCCTGGAACCGGTTATGTGGTGATCAACGAGGCCTCTGATAATCCCGGTGGCGGATGCGCGGGAGATGGGACTTACCTGCTGCGGGAATTGCTGCGCAGAGATCAGCCGAAATCCATCATGGGCTACCTCTATGACCCGGAATTTGCGGAACTGGCCCATCGCGCAGGTGTCGGCGGCAGAGTCTCCGGTCTGCTGGGCGGCAAGACAGATAGAATTTACGGGGTTCCCCTTGCAATTCAGGATGCACTCGTGTGCAATCTCAGTGACGGCATCGGGCGGTGCATTTCTCCCATGATGTACGGGGCAGCGTATCAATTCGGCAAAACCGCTCGCCTGCGCATCGGTCAAGTGGAAGTCATTGTAGCTTCCCGCATGGCGGGCCAGACCATGGATGACCGCATTTTTTTGATGACAGGCGCGGACATCAACGAGTATGAGATCGTCTGTCTGAAATCCGTTAATCACTTCCGGGCTTTTTTCGGTTCCCGGGCAAAAGCCATCATCGCCTGCAATACGCCGGGCAGTCACACCTATGACTACAGTGTTCTGCCCTATC
The DNA here is from genome assembly GCA_964601745.1 of uncultured Lachnospiraceae bacterium. Classification (GTDB taxonomy): domain Bacteria; phylum Bacillota; class Clostridia; order Lachnospirales; family Lachnospiraceae; genus CAZROZ01. The sequence continues at coordinate 1,955 of CAZROZ010000040.1, forward strand.
AAAAAATCCAGAGGCCGATCTATCCTCTGGATGAAGACACTACATATGACAGGAAACGCCCTTTGCGGCGCTGACCTTGATGAAACAGCCAAAAGCCGTGCTGTCGTGACAGGAAAGCTTTCCGTGGGATTCCCGCTCAGCAGTCGATCTCCTCGCCAAAGAGATTTCGCAGCATCAGCTCCCTGTGGTCCAGACACATCTTCGTGATCTGGTAACTGTCTGTCTCTTCATAGGCACATGGATGGATCGGACCCTCGTCAAAGGAAAGGATCTCAGCGCCAGGATATCCCAGCAGAATCGGGGAATGAGAGGCAATCAGAAACTGGGCACCGGCTTTGACACAGGTGTGAATCACATACAGGAGTGACAATTGACCCTGAGGCGAAAGCGCCGCCTCCGGTTCATCCAGCAAGTACAAGCCCGCCCCCTTGAATTGATCTCTCGTCAGGGCCAGAAAGCTTTCCCCATGAGACTTCCTGTGATACTGAGCGGAAGGATGAGCCAAATCCGCGTATTCCATCTCCTTGGTGGCCACATTGTAAAAACTCTCCGCCCGCAGGAAATATCCCCATTTTACTTTTCTCCCGCTTTTCACCAGGCGGACGGCATCGCAGAGTTCAGAGTGACTGTCATAAGTAGAGAAGGAATAATTCCTGGTTCCTCCCTCCGGATTGAACCCGGACGCGATGGCCAGTGCCTCCAGCAGAGTGGACTTGCCGCTCCCGTTTGCCCCGGCAAAAAAGGTAACCGGTTTTTGAAAGGAAAAAGTCCCCAGACCGTCAAGGGCCGCAATGCCCCTCAGATAACTGTCCTCTTCAATCTGATCCCAATCAATCGAAAATCCGCGCAAAATTAAATCATTCATATTACGTACTGGTAATAACGGCATTACAAATTTCATTTACCGGATGAAATTAGTGACGACCCTGTTCTCTCGCGCGGGCAGTCCAAAGGCCTCTTTTCCCAGTGCGATGCTCTTCATGAGAAAAGTCATATTCCGCGCCAGTGCCCGCAGTGTGGCCAGCCCCTCTTCATCCTGTGTCGCTTCCCCAGGCAGCCTCCCATGAACGCTGTTCCAATAGAAGCTGGAGACCACCGGCATTCCGGAAATGGTAAAATATTTGTTCAATTCGTCAAACGTAGCGGATGCGCCGCCTCTCCTGCACACGGCGATGGAAGCGCCCACTTTCATAGTCTTATCAAACGGTGTGCTGTAAAAGAGCCGATCCAGCAATGCCACCAGCGTCGCGTTGGCGGACGCGTAGTAGACAGGACTGGCGGCCACCAGGCCATCGCTGACCGCGAATTTCTCCGCCACCTGGTTCACCACATCGTCAAACACACACTTCCCCAGCTGCCCGCAGCGCCCGCAAGCCACGCAGCCGCGAATATCCCGATTTCCCACCTGAATCGTCTCGGTTTCCACTCCCTCCTCGGCGAAAACTCTGCTCATTTCGTCCAGCGCCAGCGCCGTGTTCCCCTGGGCCCTTGGACTCCCGTTCAGCATTAAAACTTTCATATCCTTTTCCTTCCTTTCTGCCTGATGCTTCCCTCTCATGGTGCGACAGGCTCATCTGTGCTGCCGAAGCCGCCGTTTCGCAGACCCGCTGCCGCGTCGTCCTCCGTGACGGCGTACTCCAGGAAAATGCCCTGCATAAAGCCTTTTCCCGCCTGGACCGTCATCGCTTTTCCCTCCCTGGTATCATTGGTGATCTTGCAGAAAATATGTCCCTCATTCTCCGACCCGGCATAATCACTGTCAATAATCCCCACCGTATTGTCTAGCTGCAGCCGGTACCTGAATCCCAGCCCGCTGCGGGGAAAACACAGCAGCACATAATTCGGTTTCATCACCGCCCGGATGCCAGTGGGGATCTTGATGCTCTCTCCCGGCGCCAGAGTGAATGTCAGGGGAGACGCGAAATCATACCCCGCTGAGCCAACGGTAGCGCGAACCGGCAGAGACAGCGTGTCATAGATCGCTCTGATCTCCTCTTCCGGCACTTCCCCGAACGTGCCTATCCAATCCGCACAGAATCTAGTAAAACTCACTTTCTCAAAATGTCCCGCTCTTTTCATTTTCTCTCCCGCTCCGCTCGATATCCGGCCAGAATCAAATCTGTCATCAGCCCATAGCTCTCCACCCCGGCAGCCTCTCCATTCGCCATCAGATAGGTATCATTCGCCCAATCGGACAGAGCGCTAAGGGCGGTATCCCGGTACTGTGCCCAATACTGCGCATTTGCCGCCGCGTCCTGTTCCATCTCCCGCGTGAAAATACGTCCTCGGATCTCACGGTATGCCTCCGGATCCCGCGCTGCCAGGCGGTTTCCCGCGTAGGAAAACGCTTCCATGTAACCACTGTAGCGAAGGTATGGCTCCTCCGACAAAATACACGCCAGAAAAGCCAGATAATTGGCTTCCTCCTCCCGCATGAATCCCTGCAGATGACTGAGCTCGTGGCACATGGTGAAGGGAATGGTGTAATCCGGCGGCAGGGAATTCACATTGGCTTCCATGGTGATCCCGATGAAAATGCCAGTGGTCTGCATTCTGGAAAAGAGTTCCGAAGAAAGCAGCCGTTTCGGTCTGGGGTACTCCCCTTTCATCGCCGGAATCTTCTCCCCCAGTTTTGTCACAGCCCCCTTCGCCGCCTCTCCCATCTCGGCAAAAGAGTCATACGCCGGCAGCACCTGTCCGTCTTCTCCGGAGACAAGTTCACTTCTAGCGGCACGGGCTCCCTCCGCCAGACGCTCTGCCGCTATTTTTAATTCCTGGACGGAGCTCTCCCGCACAGTCAGATGCAGCGTCTCTGCCAGCGTCTGCCGATTGTAATTCATCCCGCAAGTCAATTCATAGCCAAAGAGCAAGAGACTCAGCAGGCAAGCCAGCGGAAAAAGCCCCCTTTTCACTCCTGCCCAGAGAAAAGCGGCACCAGCACCCTGCTTTTTGCGGGAGATGAAAAATAAAACGCCCCGAAACATGGGGACCACAGCCAGCACTGCCAGCAGCACCATCCCCGCTTCAAAGAGGGAAAAAGGAATCGGTCCGGTAATGTGCTGCAGTACGAAGGAAATCCCTCTGTAAATGCCCCGGGAGTAATACCGCTCAATGAATTCCGGAAAGAATCGCCCCAGAAAAGAGAGAAGGAGACTGACAGCGCCTGGAAGCAGCAAGAGCAGGTTTCTGATCTTTCTTTTCATGCATCTACCCTCCCTTTTCCTGGCTTTTGACCTTTCCAACGCGTCACTTTAAAATGCTGAGCACTCTCTCGGCAGCCTCCGCCAGGTTGATTCCGCTGTCCATGCTGTATTTCTGCAGGGCGCGGTGGGCCTCCGGTTCTGTGAAGTGATTATGTGCCATCAGCAGTTCCTTCGCCGAAGTGAGCAATGCCTCCTCTTCCCTGGAGCGAGTCCGCCGGGGTTTTTGTCTCTTCTTTTTCCACTGCCGATGCCTCTCCGCTGCCGCTTCCAGGGCGCTTCGCAGCGCATTCCATTTCAGCGGCATAGACAAAGTGATAAGGTCCGGGTAAAAGACTGTCCCGAGTCTTGCGGCCGAAGCCATGAGAATCAATTCGTACCCCTCCGGAAGAGAATCCCGCACCGCATCAAACTGCATATCTGTCAGCGCAAAGGCACACAGGACGATGCCGCCATCTTCATATTGGGCTGCCAAATACAGGACCTGCGCACCGCTGGTACAGACACCTGCTGTATGAAATCCGTTTTTTTGCAGGAGTCCTTTCAGACGATTTCCGTCCTCCCGCCTGGGGAGGGCGATGATAATGCATGGCATATCTCCTCCTCCATCTCAATGTGCGCTGACCCTTTTCTCCCGTCGTGAGTCATTTCTCCCGTCGTGAGTCATTTCTCCCGTCGTGAGTCATTTCTCCCGTTATGAGTCATTTCTCCCGTCATGAGCCGGGCGAAAGGGGAACCTAAATCAGAGGCAGATATCGCTTGATCTCCCAGTCCATCACCTGGGCATTGTACTGCTCCCATTCCCGGCTTGCCCCCTGGAGCAATTTCTGGGAGATCGCCGGTCCCAGCACTTCCTGCAGGAAATCATCTTTCACAAAGGCTTTCAATGCCTCTCCCAGATTCGCGGGGAGCCGCCGCATCCGCCTGATGGACAAATCCCCTGGACCAGCCTGCATTCCCTGCGCAATGCCGTCCAAGCCAGCGGAGAGGACCGCTGCCAGAGCCAGATAAGAATTTGATGCGCCGTCGGGACTGCGCAGTTCAATTTTATTCGTCTTATAATCCGTATTGCCCAGATTGATCAGAGAATTGTAAATCTGTCTGGACCAGCCAATGTGGGTAGGAGCGTCAAAGCCAGGCTGGAACCGTTTATAGGAATTGATCAGCGGGTTGGTGATCAGACACAGCCCTTCCATATGTGCCATGAGACCCGCGATGAAAGCGGACTCCTCCCGGGAGAGTGCTCCGTTTTCCCCTTTAAAACAATTCCGCCCGGTCTCCTTCTCATACATGCAGATCTTAAAGTGCATACCGGACCCCTTCTCATCGCTGTTGGGCTTTGGCAGGAAGGTACCGTAGAGCCCGTAACGCTTCGCCATTGTCCGGACGACCAGTTTAAACGTCGTCAGATTATCGGCAGTCACCAGAGGAGCCTCGTAAGTCAGATCAATCTCGTGCTGTCCGTGTCCCTCCGAGTGAAAGGACGATGCCGCTTTGATCCCCATGTCCTCCAGGGAGAGAATAATGTCCCGTCTGGCGTTTTCCCCGGTGTCCGCGGGTCCCACGTCAAAATAATTGCCCCGATCCGCAGTAGAGATGGTGGGATTTCCGTTTTCATCATAATCAAACAGGAAGAATTCACATTCCGGCGCCACCAGGAACCGGTATCCCATGGCATCCGCCCGGGCGATGGCACGCTTTAGGACGCCGCGGGAGTCCCCCTCGAAAGGCGTTCCGTCCTCCCGGTAAATGTCACAGATCAGCCGTGCCACCCGCTCCTGCTGGGGCCGCCAGGGAAATGTGGCAAAGGTGGAGTAATCCGGATGCAGATACAAACTGGAGCTCTCTGAGTTGGGAAGGCCGTCCACCGCCATGCCCGGAAACGCACACTGACCGTTCAACAATTTCTCCAGCTGACTGGTGGTCACCGCCATATTCTTCAGATTGCCATAAATGTCCGTAAACTGCAGACGAATGAATTCTACATCATTCTCCTGCACCAGACGAACGATATCCTCCCGGCTGTATGTCGTCATTGCTTTTTCCTCCTCGATGAGAACGCCTCTGCCAATGCCGCAGAAGGCGCTCCTTCCTTTCTATTTTTCTGTTCTCACGAAAAGTTCTTGAGATTTCTCTTCTTCTCTTCCTAGTTCATTCTTCCATTCAATTCCAGGCGCTGCGCAATTCGTTCCGTCAATCCCAGGTTCTATCCCATTCGTTTCGGTCAATTCCGGGCACCGTGCGATTCGCTCCCGTCAATCCCAGGTTCTGTGCGATTCGTTCCGGTCAATCCCGGATTCTGCTTTTTCCTTCCAATCACTCCCGGGAAAAGGTATACATCGCCACCTCGTCACTTTCCCGGTTGGTCATCAAAAGCCGTCCCTCCTCCAAGAGCAGAGCATTGGCGGCGCCAGCTCCCTCATCAAAAATCTCTGTCTGATACCCATCGTCCCACGTGATCACCATGCTGACCCGCTTTCCCTTGCGGCTGCCCACAAACCACGCGGGCTTTCCGAAAAGCTCTCCCGCCCAGGTAGCGTGGAGGAATTCACACTTTTCCGGGTATTCCCACACCGCCGAGTAGGCACCTGCCTTCTCCTTTTTATAGATGCGCAGAGTATCCCCGTGAAACGGCAAAATACTGCCCAGCTCTGGCTCTCCGTCCCCGTCAAAATCCACCAGGACGGCATCCGAGGAGGGGTCAGAAATCAGCTGTCGATACGACCACTTCCCGCCCGGCATCTCCGGAGGCGTGAACTGGTACACGCCGCTGTCACAGGCTACCAGTGCCGTCTCCAAACCGTGATCCACGTATTTGCTGTAACCGTGATTTTTCAGCAGTCCGCCTAGAATCAGCTCCAGTGGAAGCGGATGAGATTCATCAAAGCCGGATAAATCCTCCGGCAGCACCGCCCCATACACCGCACCCGGGAACCGCCAGTCGTCCTTGTATTCGTGACCGGACTTCAAACAGCAGACCAGCAGATACCGCACTCCGCCCCGCTGCAGAATGCCGAACCTGTGCGCAAAAGGCGCCTTGCACAGCGTTTTCACCTGCCAGCCCCGCTCCCCCGGTGAGGCGATCACGATCCGGGCGTTTGCAGCATCGTTGGGGGAATAGAATTCATGGGTGGCGAGGAAAACGCCGTCACTGCCCGGAACCTGTTCCATAGTCATGACACCACCGGGGCTTTCCCATACCGTGTCCAGATAAGTTCCCTCCCGATCAAACAGGTAGCAGGGATCCTGTTTTTCCGCCGCTGTCAGGAAACAATCTTTCCCCTGATAGCTTAGTTTTGCCAGAGAATAACATTTATTTAATCTGCAAATCACTTTTTTTTCAACTTTCATCTCGGTTCTCCTGTTTCCCGCTGCGCTTGCATTTTTTCCCGATATGCATGGGTCCTTCTTCGGCTGAATATTCATGGGTCCTTCTTCGACTGATTCAAGTCAGCCGCTTTCCGTTTCCGGTCGTCCCTTACTCCTGTCTTGCCTGACGATTCAGGATTTTTCCGATGGTCTCCTTTGCCGTCCTGACATTCTCCTTCCAGTCCGGTCGATTCAAACACCACAGTTCCGTCACATACCGGCGGACGCCCAATTCCCATGCTTCCTTTATTACAGTCTCAAAATCCACCTGCTGGGTAGGATCATCAAAGTAAAGATCCCGGTAGCATCCTGGTTTGGTGGCTTTCAAATGCAGACCGAAAAGATGTCCGGCTCCGCGCCGCAAATCGTCCGTCACCTTTGTCTCATACCGCAGGGCGGAATTATTTAGATTTCCCGCGTCCGGATACAATCCCAGGTAAGGACTGTCCATCGCCTTGACGAAAGTCATCGCCTTTTCCACCGTATCCAGAAAAGGCGTCTCCATCGTCTCAAATCCCATCACGACGCCATACCCTGCCGCCATCTTCACCGCTTTGCGCAGATTTTCCGCAAAAAATGCTCTGGTCTGCTCTGTACTCTCCTCATAATAGACATCGTAACCCGCCAGCTGAAGAATGCGGATGCCAAAATCCGCGCAGAAAGCCAGCGCCTGCTCCATAATCTCAAGACTCTTGGCTCGAACGGCAGGGTCCGGATGTCCCATGGGATATTTCCGGTGCGCAGAAAGGCACATACTGCCGATGGGGATTCCCGTCTCCTCCATGGCACGGCGCAATTTCTGACGTTCTTCTTTCCGCCAGGACAGCCGCCCTAAGCGCTGGTCGGTTTCATCAATACTGATCTCCACAAAATCATAACCGCACACGCCCGCCATCGTCAATTTTTCTCTCCAGGAAAGAGACTCCGGCATGGCCTTCTCGTAAAGTCCGAGGCGATATTGTTTCATATGAGTTTCCTCCTTTGGATGACGTACTTTTCAAAATATACCCCCTTGCTCCACAGATAGGGCATCACCAGGAATGATCCTTTGATTTCTTTATTCTACAGCAGTAGTCTCAGAATGGGATTCTCCGCTGGGCTTCTTCCGCCTTCTCTTGCTGTACAGGCGCTTTAGTGCATCATTCAACCGCTCTCTCCCCTGCTGGTAAATCACTCCTCTTTCATGATCCGGCTCGAACAATTTCGGCTCTGGCGCCCCCTTCTCCCAGGCGTCCAAATAAGAAGCACAGCATCGCAAGTAGACTGACGCATTCATCCATGCGCCAAAAGCCGTATCATCTGTGTTCTCCGGACTGCACAGCACTGTCTTTCCGGAGATGTCCGCCAGAATTTGACAAAAATCCGGAATCCGGGTCAACCCGCCGCCCGCGTGAATCTCGCTCACAGGACCACAGATGGCTTCCATGACAAGAATGTTATTTTCCACCTGGTAGATCAATGCCTCAACGGCGGCACGCGCCAAATCTGCTTTGGAAGTGGCCAGCTCCAAATTCAAAAAGGCGCCCCGCACCTCGCTGTTCCAACCGGGGGAACCGCTTCCCTGGAAATCAGGAATCATGACCACGCCATGAGCGCCAGGGACAGATGCAGCCACAGCCTCGTCCACTGTCTCATAGTCCGCACCGTCAAACAGCGTCCGCCGCACCCAGTCAATCAAGGCACCGCAAGTCAGCATACTGCTTTCCATCACGTATTTCTCAGGGATGGCATGCGCACTGCAGGTAAGGCCGCCCAGGCGGCTTGGCACCTGCTCCGTCTGCATCAGGAGACATGCGCTCGTCCCAAACGTGGCCGTCATAACGCCTGTCCGAAAGAGTCCCTGTCCCAGAGCACCGCACTGCTGATCTCCACCGGCACTGATCACAGGAAGTCCTATGGGCAAATTGGATTGATTCGCGAAGTAATCCTGCACCACCCCTACGCTGGTGCCGGGTTGAACCAGATAGCAAAGCTTCCATGGGTCTAAACCGAACAGATTCACCAGCTCCGGTTCCCAGCGCCGGCTCTCGATCCCCATCAGCAGAGAACGGCTGCCGTATGTCTCGTCCGTCATATAATTGCTCGTCATCAAATAAATCAGATAATCCGCGATGGTACAGAACTTGAATGTCTTTTCGTAGATCCAAGGTTCCTCCTGCTTCACCCACGCCATTTTGGTTCCGGAGAAAACCGTGTTGAGTCCCGCGCCGGTCAGTTGCCGGATTCGAGCCCCGTACGGGGATAATTCCCGCACAATTCCAGCGCTGCGGGTATCCTGCCACATGATGGCGTCCCGCAGCGGTGTTCCACCTACAGGCATCGGAATGACGCTGGAGCGTTGACAGGTGAGGGACAACGCGTTCACAGGAAAGCCTTCCCGCATGATTTTCCGGCAAATCGTAAGGAGTGCTTGCTCAAAGTCATCGGGAGACTGTTCAATCCACTCTCCTATGGTCTTTACCTGATACTCCACCCGATGACTGGCCAGTACCTTTCCCTTTCTCTCATACAAGAGTCCCCGCATACTGGAGGTGCCCACGTCAATTACCAATATATTCATAACATTCTCTCTTTCTAAATCGCGGCTTTTCCTCACAGACAAGACCGATAGGGA
>CAZROZ010000041.1:0-11053 GCA_964601745.1 uncultured Lachnospiraceae bacterium
CCAGCGCTAACAGCCGGTCAAAGCGCTCCTGCATCACCTCCCGGGGAATCTGATCCGGCATGGAAGCGGCCTTCGTTCCTGTACGTTTTGAATATAAAAATGTAAAAGCGTTATCAAATTCGACTCTTTGCACCACATCCAGCGTCTCGTCAAAATCCTCCTCGGTCTCCCCTGGAAAACCGACGATGATATCCGTAGTCAGGGAGAGATCCGGACAGGCATCCCGCAGCCGGTCCACCAGATCCAGATACTGCTCCTTCGTGTAATGTCGGTTCATCTCCTGCAAAATCCTGCTGCTCCCGGACTGCAGCGGCAGGTGCAGATGAGAACAGATATTGGGATATCGGCTCATGACCGCAATCAATTCCGGGGACAAATCCTTCGGGTGAGATGTCATGAAACGGATCCGCTTTAGTCCCGGGATTTTCGCGACCTCAGAGAGCAGCTTCGCGAACGTCAAAGGCGGGTCCAGTGTCTTGCCGTAACTGTTCACATTTTGTCCCAAGAGCATCACTTCCACGACACCGTCTGCCACCAGATTCTCGATCTCCCGGCAGATATCCGCAGCCTCCCTGCTGCGCTCCCGCCCCCGCACATAAGGCACAATACAGTAACTGCAGAAATTATCGCAGCCGAACATAATATTGACGCCGGATTTAAAGGGATATTTGCGGTGAGCTGGCAAGTCCTCCACGATTCGATCGGATTCCTTGAGAATACTCATTACCCGCGTACGAGAGGACAAGCACTGATACAGCAATTCCGCGAACTGATAGACATTGTGTGTGCCAAAAATCAAATCCACAAAGGGATAACTTTTCTTGATTTTCTCCACCACAGTTTCTTCCTGCATCATACAGCCGCACAGACCGATGAGCATAGAAGGATTCTGTTCCTTATAATTGTGCAGTCTGCCAAGTCTGCCGTAGATGCGAAGATTCGCATTTTCCCGCACCGTGCATGTATTATAGAGCACCAGATCCGCCGTCTCCTCCATCTCTGAAAGGGAATATCCCACCTTCTGCAGGATTCCCTCCAGCTTTTCCGAATCCCTGGCGTTCATCTGACATCCGAACGTCTGCACGACAGCCCGAGGAGGACGTCCCAGCTTCCTGGTCTGTTCCGCCACCAAAAAGCACAGTTTCTCCATGAAGTAATACTGGCGCTGTGGTTCGCGCTCCGGCGGCGTCATCGCCACCTTTTGTTCCTCACAAAGCGCTTTTGGCACCTGATCTGATCCTGCCATTGTCCTCTTCCTTCGTCCTTACTTCTCTTTTCCCGGCAAAGTGCTCACTCTCTGATCTGCCCGTCGCCGAAAATTACATATTTTGTGGTGGTCAGCGCTTCCAGCCCCATGGGACCTCTCGCATGCAGTTTCTGGGTGCTGATGCCCACCTCCGCGCCGAGTCCGAATTCAAATCCATCGGTAAACCGGGTGGAGGCATTCACATAGACGCAGGAAGAATCCACCTCGTTTAAAAATTTCATCGCATGTCCCAGGTGCTCTGTCAGGATCGACTCGGAATGTTTCGTGGAATATCGGTTGATGTGAGCGATTGCCTCCTCCAGGCTGTCCACTGTCTTGATGGACAAAATGGCATCCAGATATTCTGTCCCATAATCCTCCTCTGTGGCAGGTTTCATGGGCGCTGCCACAAAACAGGCATAGGAATCCCCCCGCAGCTCCACACCCTTTTCCCGCAGCGCACGGGCCAGCGGCGGCAGGACCTGGGCGGCAACAGCCCGGTGCACCACCAGAGATTCACAGGCATTGCACACTCCGTACCGCTGGGTCTTGGCATTCATCACGATGGGGATGATCCTTCTCCGATCCGCATATTCATCAATATAAATATGACAATTTCCCGTTCCTGTCTCAATCACCGGCACCGTGCTCTCCCGCTTCACCCGGGCAATCAATTCCGCGCCGCCTCTTGGAATCAACACGTCCACATAGCGGTCACAGGTCATCAGCGCCGCCGCTCCCTCCCGAGAGGGATCCGTCAGCATGTTGACAGCATCCTCCGGCAGGTTCAAGGATGCCAGCGTCTCTCTGGCGATCCCGACCAGTGCCTGATTGGAGAGAAAGGCGTCTCTTCCGCCCCGCAGGATCACGGCATTGCCGGTCTTAAAACAAAGTCCGAACGCGTCAATCGTCACGTTGGGCCGCGCCTCATAGATGATGCCCACCACGCCGAGAGGCACACGTCTTTTCTCAATGCGCAGTCCATTCGGACGCAGCGTGCTTGAGAGGCCCTCTCCGATGGGATCCGGCAGGGCTGCCACCTGCCGCAGTCCCTCTGCCATGCCTCGTATTCTCTCATCCGTCAGGCGCAGACGGTCCACCAGAGAGGCCTTCATGCCGTTTTGCTCCGCTTTTTCCACATCTTCTGCGTTGGCCGCAAGGATTTCATTGCTCCGCCGCACCAGCGCATCTGCCACTGCCAGAAGACCGTCGTTTTTTTCTCTCTGTCCCAGCTGCGCACAGCGCAGAGAGGCTTCTTTCGCCAGAGCACCCAATCGCATGACTTCTTCGTGTTCCATCGTTCTCCCTCCTAAGGATATCAACTGATAGGATTGCAGTTTTCTTCTGAGAACCTTGTCATCCGGAAAAGCTCTGATATCCGGAAGGGCTCACAAAACCAGTCACAGGAATATCATACGTCTCGGTTGGAATGCGGTCTTTCAAATATTGAAACTCATATCCTACCCCAATCCGATGACATGGCCTCTCATTCAGAGAGGAAAAATATCTGTCGTAGAAGCCTCCGCCCATTCCCAGTCTCCCGCCCCAGGGATCAAAGGCAGTCCCCGGCACCAGGTATACGGCGTGCACCGGATCGGGCAGCGGCAGACAAGACCGCGCAGGTTCTCGAATGCCGAATGCGCCTGGAAGGAGCTGACTCTCCTCCTCCACCAAATAAAAATTCATTTCTCTGCCCTGCACACGGGGAAAATAGAGCTTTCTACCCCTCTTAAATGCCTCCCGCAAAAAGGGGTTCAGCGACAATTCTCCACGCACAGCACAGTAGACCGCAAGATGCGCCCCAGAACCGGCCGGCGACAATAGGAGCTGTCGTGCCGCGTTCTCTGCCGCCTCGTCGCGCTCCTGCGAAGAGAGGGCTTTCCTCCTCTGAACCATCTGGGTGCGCAATTCTTCTTTTGTCATGATCTGTCCTTTATGGATGCGCTCTGTCAATAACCCTTTCCTGACCGCACTTTGTCGATAACTATTGATTGATGTGCTCTGCCAACAATTTCTTCCCGATCGCACTCTTTTGATCAATCTCTATTGATGCGCTCTGTCAATATAATCCATCAGATCAAACCGGCTATTTTCATGGGCCAGAAACAGAGTCCCCCGCGGTTTTCCCGCCAGAATCTCCCGCACCACCTCGACCTCTTCGCCGTTCGCAATCACCATATCAGCCCCGCTCTCTGTGGCGAGTCTGGCCGCTGACAGCTTGGTACTCATACCGCCGGTCCCATAGGACGATCCTGCTCCTATGGCCATGGAGAAAAGAGTATCATCCAGGGTATCCACTTGTTCGATGAAGGTGGCATCGGGATGTGACCTGGGATCGTCCGTATAGAGCCCATCGATGTCAGACAGCAGAATCAGCAGATCCGCTCCCACCAGTGCCGCCACAATGGCCGACAGGGTATCGTTGTCCCCAAAATCCCCGTAATTGAGCTCCTCGGTGGCGACCGTGTCATTCTCATTGACGATGGGAATCACCCCCAGAGAGAGCAGCTCCCGAAACGTATTCTGCGCATTGATCCGGCTGATCTCCTGCATCATGGTGTCTTTTGTGATCAACACCTGGGCGGAAATCTGATTGTATTCTCCGAACAATTTTTCATAGACCATCATCAGCCTTGCCTGGCCCACCGCCGCGCAGGCCTGTTTCAGGGAAATCTGCTGCGGTCGCTCCGTCAGTCCCAGTGCGGCCCGTCCCTGGGGAATGGCGCCGGAGGAGACCAGAATCACTTCTTTCCCCTCATTGTGAATATCCACCAGAATGCGCACCAGCTTTTCCATCTTCCCCAGGTTGAGTTTTCCGGTTTCCATGTGTGTCAGGGTCGAGGATCCGACTTTCACCACAATTCTCCGTTTTGTCTTAATTCTCTCCCGCAATCCGATTTCCTCCTCACCTGTGCAGATCATTCTATTTCATTCTTAAAAGGATGACATCCGCTTTTAAAAGAACACTGCCCTATTCTCTCTGCAAAAGAGGCCAAAAATCCCCATTACAAACGCTCATTTACAAACGCTCATCTTCCAGCGGGCGAGTATTTGGACGCGATCGCCTCATAGACGCGAATCCCATCCATGGCGGCAGACAGAATACCGCCTGCGTAGCCGGCCCCTTCCCCGCACGGATAAAGGCCGGGAAGGCTGGATTCCAACTGTTCATTGCGGCAAATGCGCACCGGAGAGGAAGTCCTGGACTCCACACCGGAGAGCACCGCATCCAGCCTGGCAAAGCCCGGAATCTGCCGGTCAAAGGCCAAGATGCCTTCCTGGATTGTAGCAGATAACCAGGCCGGGAGGCAATCCCTCAAATTGCAGAGCCGATATCCGCCCCGAATCTGGGGAAGCACATTTCCCAGATGAGTAGACGGGACGCCTTCGCAAAAATCTCCAAATAATTGAACCGGGACGAGTCCATCTCCCGCCAAATAAGCGGCGCACTCCAATTTTCTCTGAAAAGAGACGCCGATCAGGGGATCCTCCTTTTGAGGTGCACTCTCATCCCAACAAAAATCCTCCGGCTTCACCGCAACCACAATGGCGCTGTTGGCGTTGACACCGTCTCTCGCATAGTTGCTCATGCCGTTCACCGCCAGGAATCCAGGCTCTGATGAGGCATTGACCACCTCCCCGCCGGGACACATGCAAAAGGAGTACACTCCTCTGCCATTTTTCGCCTGATGGGTCAGTTTATAATCCGCCGCCTCCAGTTCCTGCCATGCATCTTTATACTGCTGCGCACTGATCATCGCCTGAGGGTGTTCGATCCGGACGCCCACCGCGAAGGGTTTGGGCTCCATGGCGATTTTCTTCTCCCGCAGCAGGCGAAACGTATCTCTGGCGCTGTGACCTGGTGCCAATACTGCGACAGACGTCTTGATTCTCCGCCCGTCCTCCAGTATCACCCCCGCTAGGGCATCGTTTTCTTCCCAGAGATCCACCACCTTCGCCCGAAATTCCACCTTCGCGCCCATGGAGAGCAGATCCTCCCGGAGTGCTCGTATCACTGTCTTGAGCCGATCTGTCCCGATGTGAGGTTTTGCCTGGTATATGATTTCTTCCGGCGCACCGTGCTGGGCAAAAACGCGCAGCACCTCTCTGCCTCTGTGCCGGGGATCCTTTACCTGAGAATTCAATTTTCCGTCCGAGAAGGTTCCTGCGCCGCCTTCGCCGAACTGCACGTTGGAATCCGGGTGCAGCGGCTCTTTTCCCGCCCAGAACGCGTTCACCCTGGCGGTCCGCTCCTCCACCGGTTCTCCCCGCTCCAAGAGCAGCGGTCGATATCCCGCTTTTGCCAGAAAATAAGAACAAAAAAGTCCCGCCGGTCCGGCACCAATGACTACCGGGGGAGTGGCAAGTTCCCTTGTCCCAGTCGGCTGGAACGCATACTGTTCTTCCCTGAAAGAAGTGACACCCCTTCGATTGCGCAGTAGATATTTTTTCTCCCTCTCACACGTCACTGCCAGAGAATAAACCGCCTTCACCGGTCTCTCTCTCGCATCCAGAGACCGACGCAACAGCGTCAGGGAAGTAATTTCCTCTCTCTCACAACCCAGGCGTTTTGCCGCCGCCTGCCATAGTTCTTCTTCAGAATGGGAATAGGGAAGCTTAATCCCGTCAATCCGCAGCACGAATCCACCCGCTCTCTTACAGTCTTCTTCTATTCAGTTCTTCTTTTTTGCATAGGCAGCGGCAGCTCTCCCCGCCAGTGCGCCGCTTCCAAAGGCAAACTGCAGGTTGTAGCCGCCGCAGTCCCCGTCAATATCCAGCAATTCCCCCGTCAAATAAAGGCCGCTTCGCAACTTAGATGCCATGGTCGCAGGCTCTACCTCCCGGGTGTGCACGCCTCCTGCCGTAACCTGCGCCTGCTCATACCCCCGCAGCGCTGTCACTTCCATTTTCCAGTTCTTACAGCAGCCCGCCAGGCTTTGAATTTGTTCTAAAGTTGGATTTTCAATATGCAGCAAATTTCCTTCCTGGACCAGTGCCACTGCCAGTTTTTCTGGCAAAATCCCAAGGAGGGCATCGATCAGGGAGGGACACCCCTTTTCCTTCATCATTGTAGTCAAAAGAGCAGACAACCGCCGCTCTGATAGTTCCGGCACAAAATCCGCCCGGATTTCAGCGCACTGTCCCTTATCCAGCAATTCCCCCACGTAATGGGACAGGGAAAATAAAGGGATTCCGGAGAGTCCTTTTTCATAGAACTGAATCTCCCCTTTTGCGGTGTACACCCGGTGATCTCCTGAAAAAAGCGTCGCACTTCCCATGACCCGCACCCCTGCGGCAGTTGAAAAAAACGTCTTTTTCGCTCCCTCCACACCGGTGAGGGCAGGCCAAAGAGAAGAAATTCGATGCCCGAATGACTCTGCCAAGGCATAACCGCTGCCGTCACACCCCATATTTTTCCCCGCACGTCCCCCTGTCGCCAGGATGAGCGTGGATCCGAGTACCTGTCCCCGCCGTATCGATTCTCCCGCAGCGCTACTGAGATCGGGGGAGACGCCGTCCCGCGTCGTCACCTTGAAGCAATTTCCCATATAGCATACTTCCTCAACTGACATATTGGTTTTCATAGTGACATGCAGTCTGTCGCATTCCCGCAGCAGGGCGGTTCGCACCGAGGAAGCCTGCCGGGACATGGGATAATAGCAGCAGTCTCTAGAGATAGCAGGGACCCCTAATTCTTCAAAGAAGGAAAGCAATTCCTCTTTTCCAAATTGCTCCAGCACCGCCCAGGCAAAAGAGGGATCCAATCCTCGATAAGAATCCGATGTCACCTTCTCATTGGCAAAATTGCAGCGCCCGTTGCCGGTGACCGATAATTTCTTCCCTGCCTTTGGCAATTTCTCCAAGAGCAGCACCTTGGCGCCACTTCTCGCAGCAAAGATCGCCGCCGTGAGTCCGGAGGCACCGCCGCCTGCCACTATCACATCCCAGATTTTATTCATTTGATTCATGAGTTGACTTTCATTCTACAAAAAGTATCCGGGTCCACGCATCGTGGCATCCATGTCCACGCACCGTGGCACCCAGGTCCACGCATCGTGGCACCTAGGTCTAGGCATCGTGGCACCTATGGACACGCATCCCGGCACCCAGGTCCACGCATCTCGCCATCCGTGGACATGCATCCCGGCAAAAGCTAAAAACTACCCGGTACACCTTTACCGCATGGTCGCGTGTCTCACCAAAACAGCAAAAAACATCCAGAAGTCTTACCGCAGGAGTCCAAATCGCTCAAACAGTCGCACCAGCCTGCCTCCCATGGGGAAGTCCAGCCACTCCTCCCGGGTCAAAACTTTCAAAAGTAAAATGGCAACCAGATAAACCACAACAGCCGCCGCAATCGCGGCCAGACAGGCAATCAGATTGCTGTGAAGGAGCAGGAAACATCCCTGATAAATCAGAAGCGCTGCAGCTCCCATGATGACAGAAGCGACAAGGGGCAGCAAAAATGTGGTTTTTATCTCCTGCCGATAGCCCAGCTCCAGCCGAATGGAACGCCAATTCAGCAGCGCCACCACCAGCGGGAACGTCACATTCCCGATGACCAGCACAAAGATGCCAAGATTGGTAAAGCGCAGCAGCAAAAAGCAAAGTGCCAAGTGAATCGCCAGAGAGATAGCAGAATGAATCACCGGCAGACGCATCCGGTTCACCCCCTGCAGCACTCCGTTGGTCACCGTGGAGAGTGCGTAGAACACCACAGCCGGCGCTCCGTAGCGCAGGATCTGAAAGGCCGGCTCCTGCGTCCCGGCAAAGAGCAGCTGCAGAATGGGTTTTGCCAGCACCCCCAGGCCCATTGCAGCGGGGATCGCGATCAACATATTGAATTTGATAGAACTGCGCACCTGATACCTGGCCTCCCCCTGATGTCCGGAGACGATGCAGGCGACAATGCTGGGCACCATAGAGGAGACAATCGCCTGTGAGATGGCGATGGGCACATTGATCAGAGTCCGGTACTTGCTCCCGTAGATCCCGATCAGAGAACTGCGGGTCACCTCCGCCATTCCCTTAGACGCCATAATATTATTAAAAAGAGAGTCATCCAGCAGACCGGAGATCTGATAAATCGTCTGGCTGAGAATCACCGGAACAATCGTGAACAGCAGCAGGTGAAAGACGGTAGCCGTGCTCTCCGATTCCAGCGCTTGACTTTGCTGGGGATTGGAAAAGCCCTGCGACTCTTTTTTCTCATACTGACTCTGCTCTTTCTCAGCGTACTGGGCGCGATGCTCTCTCGCAAGCCGCTGCCGCCTCGCCGCCTGCTTTTGCCGTTCCTCCCTGGCGAATTGCCGCCGCAGGGTGGGGCGGTACATGAGAAAAACAATCACCAGGAAGAGCAGACCGAACGCAGCGCCGCTGAAGGTCCCCAGAGTGGAACCCATCGCACCATAGGAGTACACCATGGGATCTGTGGCAAACGCCCGCATCAGCAGAGAAGCCGCCAGAACGCTCACCACCACATTGACGATCTGCTCCAGGATCTGGGAAAGGGCAGTAGGAATCATCGTCCCCTTGCCCTGATAGAGTCCCCGCATCACGCCCAGGATGGCGCACACCAGCACCGTGGGCGCCAGGACCCGCAGCGGCAGCACAATGCCCGGCATATGAAACAAATGCTCGGCGATGAAATCAGCGCCAAAAAACAAAATTAGCGCCATGAACAGTCCGCTGCACAACGCGAAAACCATGGCGCACTGAAAAACCCGGTAAGATTCCCTGTACTGTTGTTTTACTTCCCTGGCCGCCATCAACTTGGAGATGGCCAGAGGCAGGCTGTATGAGGAGAGAATCAGCGCCACATTATAGACCTCATATGCGACGGAATAATAGCCGCTTCCCTGCTCTCCGATAATGTTGACGATGGGGATGCGCCCGGCCAGCCCGATGACGCGCACCAGGATCCCAGCCAGCGCCAGAATAGAACCCTGGGCTAAAAATTGGCGGCGTCTGCCGGGCTTTGCCTTCGTTCCAGGACTGGAAGCTGAACTCTCCCTCTCCTGTCCTCTCCTGTTGTCCGACTGATCCATGGTTTACTCTCCCGCGTTTTGTTCCTCTCCCTCAATGACCAGTTTCGACTCCCGGTGAGAGGGAAACAGGGCAATATAGGTCTTCCCCGGATTCAGCACCAATTGCTTCCCATCCGGTCCGTAATACGACATCGTCCGGTTGGATTCATTCTTTTCCCAGGTAATCTCCTCGTAAGATCCTTCCGTCAGATAGAGCCCCTTCCCACTGGTGTCGGAGAGTTCCATGGTCTGATAACCATTGTGATCAATATCCCATTCTTTCACGTACTGCACAATAATATTTTCAAATGTCAGCGTTTCTCCGGTATTTTTATCAATGTGCTCCGTGTTGAATTGATACCGGTCATAGGTCTTGGTATCTTCCTGATAGATAAAATATGGCGCGGTATAACTGGAAAATCCCAGGGTGATCTTTTTTGCGGGACTACCGTTTTTCAGCGGCTCCGCCTCCAAGCGGAAAGAAAAGTGATTGTCCGCCGCGTTCTCCCGCAACTCGGTCCGATAGTTCAATTTCTCTGTCGCTTTGAGAATCCCTTCGTAGCTGGTAAAAGCATTGTGAGGCGCCCTGATGGAATGATCCCGGTAAAAAGCCACCGGCTCGATGCTGGAAAGCCCGCTGATATTATTGACACCCAGATCCCGAATCTTTGAGAGGGCATATTTGGTGTGGCCGTAATGGACAAAAATCGCATCATATTCATCCGCCACGCTGACCAGGTAGTGCCTCGCACTGCGGCAGGACCCGATCCGGTCCGAGTCGAAATCCTCAAAAATGCCCATCAGCCTGGTGATGCCGCCCTCTGACAGCGCCTCATAGAGAATCGCCGCCTGGGAAGTCCCGCACTGAGGACTCGCCACCTCAATATTGTTGAAAACAATGGCAAAAGGCCTTCTATTGCCAAATTCCTCTGAGACCGGAAGTCCGCTGAGATTGCTGTACATCATCCCCTCGTCCAGTGCATAGGGATCTTCCGTGGTAGTCTCCATGGTGGTCGTTGTGGTGGTTGTACTGACAGGAGCCTGTGTCGTGCCCGTAGTCACCTCCCCCGGATCCGTATTCTTTCCGCATCCGGAGAAAAGGCAGATAACACTGCACAAAAGCAGGATTTGTCCTGTCCTTTTGATTAAACCTTGCATAGAAAAGTTCCTCCCTGACTGGTCCCTTCGTTCCCTGATATCTCTCTGCCTGGCGTTGCGCGAAGACGGCTAATTTATTCCCATTAACAGGTATTCTCACCGACGCGAATCGCCGACTGCGCCTTCTTCCCTCCCAATCCCCAGCGTATCCAGGATTTCCCTCTGCCGCGCCTCCATCTGAATTCTGTCCGTCTCCTCCATGTGATCAAATCCGCACAGATGCAGCAGGGAGTGGGTCAGTAAAAAAGAAAATTCCCGGTAAGGGCTGTGACCGTATTCCTCCGCCTGGGAGAGCACTTTGGGAACGCAGATCATCACGTCCCCCAGCATCAATTCCCCGGACTCCGGGTCGATACAAAAAGTCAAATCCGGCAGCGAGGAAAAATCTCCCGGTTCCGCAAACTCTACACCCGGAAAAGAAAGCACGTCCGTGGCAGCGTCAATCCGGCGAGTCTCTGCGTTCACCTCTTGTATTTCATCAAGTCCTGTCAATACCACATTGACCTGCACCTGGTAGGGACAGCGAAGCTCCCCCATGGTCTCCGTCAGCAGTGCCTTGGCGGTCTTCTGGACATCAAAAGAGAACGGATTCTCCACTTCCCACTCTAAATAGACCGTCATG
>CAZROZ010000042.1:0-11019 GCA_964601745.1 uncultured Lachnospiraceae bacterium
CCGTCCTCACCCTCTCATGGTTTGACGGGATCTACACAGAGTTCTTTCTTCTTCTTTTCCTGGGTCTCATAGTCGGGTCACTGCTCCTGCCCTCTGTAGTTCTATATTACACCAACAGGCAGTACTACAATTCCTTCCTGGTGACGATTTATCCCTACGGCTGTTTCTGCCTCATCTACCTGGTTTTTGCTCCTTGCTTTTTCAGCCTGATCCGGCGTCTAAAGGGGGGTCAGCTCTTTTCCAATCTGTTTTTGGTAAAGGCATTTCGCAAAATAGGCCACTGGATCAAACGCTTTTTCGACAACCGCAGCGTTACATACAAAGTGGCCATTGGACTCCTGGGCTTCTTGGCGCTGGCCTTCGTCTCTTTTGTCATCGCCATCCCCTATAAAGCGCTTCCGCTGGGACTTGGACTCTTTCTGGCAGGATTTTGCTTCCTCTCTCTCATGGTCCTGCGGGTCTATTCTGACATCAACACTGTCACCAGGGAGACAGAGAAGATAAAGGACGGAGACTTCAGCCGAAAGATCCCGGATACTCTGCGCTCCGGCAGTATGCGGAAACTGGGCGGCTACATCAACGACATCAGCACCGGCCTGTCTACCGCCCTGGAGGAACGGATGAAGAGCGAGCGGATGAAGACAGAGCTCATCACCAACGTCTCTCACGACATCAAGACACCCCTGACTTCTATCATCAATTATGTGGATCTGCTGAAGAAAATCGACCTGCACAATGAGACTGCCAATGAATATTTGGAAATTCTGGAAAATAAATCGTGGCGTCTGAAAGTTTTGATTGAGGATCTGATTGAGGCATCCCGAGCCTCCTCCGGATCGATTACCCTGCACATGGAACGGCTGAATTTCCCGGATCTGATCCGCCAATCGCTGGGGGAATATGGCGATCGATTCCTGGAGAGAAATCTGGAGGTGGTGACGAGTCTGCCGGAAAATCCTGTCTATATCCTGGCGGACGGCCGCAGCACGTACCGGATCGTGGAGAACTTGATGTCCAATATCACCAAGTATGCCATGCCCGGCACGCGAGTCTATATTGACGCAGAGGAAACGGAAAAGGAAATCTCTGTCACCTTTAAAAATATTTCCGCGACCCAGCTGAACATTGACGCGGAGGAATTGATGGAGCGTTTCGTCCGGGGCGACCGCTCCCGCACGACAGAGGGCAGCGGACTGGGCCTCTCCATCGCACAGAATCTTGCCATCTTGCAGCATGCTGATTTCCAATTGGTACTCGACGGGGATCTCTTCAAAGTGATCGTCACCTTCCCAAAATATGAGTCCTCAAACGTACCAGAGCATAATAGGGAGCAAGAAAAATCCCTGCCCTTGGCCTGTGCGGACACAAAAGGGCAGGAAAACAACTAATCTCATTTCGATCTAGCAATCGTCACAATGGATATTACTCCGCAATCACATGCAGTCACAGTGAATGTTACCCCACGAGCCCATGCAGTCACATTGGATGTTACCCCACATTCGCATGGAATTACAGTGGATGTTACTCCGCATTCGCATGGAATTACAGTGGGTGTTACCCCACATTCGCATGCAATTACAGTGGGTGTTTCTCCACATTCGCATGCAGTCACAATGAATATCACCCCACGAGCCCATGCAGTCCCCAGTAGAACACACCGGCCATGCACCAGGCCAGTATCATCTGAAATGCCACCGCTTTCACCGTAAAAGCAGTACTGCCGCTCTCTTTTCGAATCGTCGCCACCGCCGCCAGACAAGGTGGATACAGCAGGGAAAAAACCATCAGCGCATAGGCGTTCACCGGTCCGAACCCAAGTGCCGACAGGGTCTGCAGCATCACCGTATTTCCCGTACCGGCAGCCACATCTGAAACGCCGAACAACACGTTGCAGCTGGAGACCACCATCTCCTTGGCGGCAAGGCCGGAGATCAGCGCCACCACAATCTGCCAGTAGCCCAGTCCGATGGGCTTGAAAATCGGCAGAATCGCTTTTCCAAGCATAGCACCAAAGCTTTGGTCCATTCCCGCTGCCAGACCGTGAGGTCCCAGATTCAGCAAAAACCACATAATCACTGAAGTGATGAAAATCGTAGTCCCCGCCTTGGTCAAATAATCCTTAATTTTCTCCCACACATAAATCGCCACCGTCCGCAGATTGGGGCTCTTATATTCCGGCAATTCGATCAGCAGCGTATAATACGTTTCTTTTTTCTCAAACCAGTGCAGAACAAGAGCTACCCCGATGGCTACTAGAACCCCCAGCAGATAGAGAGAATACGCCACCAGCATTTTGTTTTTCTGGAAAAACATCCCCGCGAAAAGAACATAGACCGGCAGCCTGGCACTGCAGGACATAAACGGTGTGATGAGAATGGTCCGCAGCCGGTCCTTTTGATCCTCCAGCGTCCTGGATGCCATCACGGCAGGCACGGTGCAGCCAAAGCCCAGCAGCATAGGGATGAACGCCCGCCCGGACAGGCCCAGCTTCCCCATGATCCCGTCCATCACGTACGCCACCCGCGCCATATAACCGCTGTCCTCCAGCACCGCCAGCGCCAGAAATAAAATGAATAGATTGGGCAGAAATGTCAGAATCCCGCCCACGCCGCCGATGATTCCGTCCACCACCAGAGAAGTGAGGAACGGCGCGACTCCCACGTGTTCAAAGAGACTCCGAACGCCGGCACACAGATAATCCAGCGCCAGTTCAAAATATCCTTTCAGCCAATCGCCCACCGTAAAGGTGAGAAAAAAGACGCCCGCCATGATCAGCAGAAAAATCGGAATAGCAAAGACGGGGTGCACCAGGAAGTGATCCACCCGATCCGTCAGCTGGGCTTTTTCTTCCTTATGAAACAGGCACTCTCCCACCACCTCTTCGATGAAATCATATTTGCTGTTGATCATCTCTGTCTCGTAGTCAATCCGATAATCAACCGGGAAATCTAAGGGATACTTCCCCAGAATCTCCTCATCCTGCACCAGAATCTTGATGGAAAGCCAGCGCAGATTCGAAAGCTCGCCGTATTTTTCCCGGAGCATGGCGCTGATCTCATCGATCTTATCTTCCACCTCATCCGGATAGACCATGGCGAATTCTTTGTGGTGTCCGTGAATGTGATGACTCTGCCTCTCTATTTCCTCGTGGTGATGCGCCATCACCGTGTCGTTGGTCTGGTAGTGGTGAGCTACCGCGTGCATCAGCACATCCAGTCCGGTCCTCTTGCGGGCGGATACAGGGATACAGGGCACGCCCAGCATTTCCGGCAGTCGGTGCAGGTCGATCTCCATCCCCCGCTCCTCCACCACATCCATCATATTCAATGCGATGACCATGGGCTTCCCCAGTTCAATGAGTTGCAGGGACAGATAGAGATTTCGCTCCAGCGAGGAGGCATCCACCACATCAATGATCACATCCACCTCATCTTCCATAATGTACTGACGGGTGAGTTTTTCTTCCATGGTGTAGGACGTCAGGCTGTAAGTCCCTGGCAGATCCACCAATTTATACTGCCTTCCATGGAACGTGAACATTCCCTCTTTTTTCTCTACTGTCACACCGGGCCAATTCGCCACCTTCAATCTGGCACCGGTATAAGCGTTAAATAATGTTGTCTTGCCGCAGTTGGGATTTCCCACAAAGGCAACCGTGATCGTTCCATCTTCTCTCATGACGCTTCCTCCACCACGATGTTGGCCGCGATTTCTTTTCCCACTGCAAATCTCGTTCCCCGCACCTGGAAAATCAACGCGCCTTTCTTTTTGCGGTGCAGTAATTCTACTTTGGTGCCGATGGTCAATCCCAGCACCTGCAGACGCCGCGCCAGTTCCTCTCCGGTCCGGATCTCCTTCACCCGGTACCAGGTATTACATTTTCCCTCATATAAAGTCATAATTTCGCTTCCCTCTCCCATTGAAAAAAGAAGAAAGGACAGATCCCTGTCCTACATTTCCTTTTCCCAGCTTCCTCATTCATATTGGTGCACAGTCAAGTGCAGAAAGGTTTCCTCTTTTCTTTCACCCCGCTCTCATTTCCAACCAGTGTATTTCTCCACAGTGGATAGATATTGATTGCTGTACCTGTGATCCTGGCTCACGTCCTGGTCAAACCATGCCGGAGGGACAAAAGATGCTGCTCGCTCCACATCGGGAAATTCTACCTCGGCAAAGACGAGGCCGGCGAGCTGATCTAAAAACACATCCAGCTCAATGCAAAGACCGTCCTCCAGGGGAATCAGGTACCGGTTTTTACGGATAACAAAGCCATCCCTTTTTACTTTTAAATGCTGATACCCCGCCGGAGTCAGAGCCGCCTCCAATTCCTCATTGACACAGGGCGCTCCTTCCTGGGAAGTCGCGACATCTCCTTTATGGGGCGACTTGTAAGTCAAAATGTAAGCGTTATCCATTCTCCGGCACCGAAGCACCGGATCCCCGCACAGATAAAATTGTTCGATCTGCCGATGGGGCCATCGTTCCAAGTCGGATGGCATCTGCTTTATTGTATATTTTCGCTCAATTTCCATCTATGATTTTCCTCCCCGTTTCGCTTTATCAATGAGCCTCCCCTTGAGTCAAAAAGCTTTCTCCCTTTTGAGCCTGAGGAATCTCTTCCTCCCTTTTGCTCCTGAGAAATTTCTTCCTGAGCTTCCTCCCTTTTGATCTCGGGGAATCTTACCACTTTTCATATACCCATTCAAGTGGTATAACTGTCCTGGAAAAGGATCTGGGTTCTCCTCAGGAGAGCGCCTCAGCGGAGCAATCCGTTGGCATTCCTTCACAGAAGAACTCCACACGGGGCATGAGGGGTTCCCATGGATGCTTTGATCGTGAGCGACATCACTGAAAGAAAGGCAAAGAAAATGGAGACATTTGAGGATGTGGTCCGTCTGGTGAAAAGCACCGATCGGATCATTTTTGACGAAGCGGCGGCTCACCGGGTGATTACCAAGGGAGCGGCAGATTACGTGACTTTTGTGGACTTGGGCGTGCAGCATTATCTGGAAAAGGAATTACACAGCCTCTTTCCGTCCATCGCCTTTATGGGGGAAGAGGAAGGCGAATCTGTCCTGCACCAGGAAAGTGCCTGCTGGATTCTGGATCCCATCGATGGAACGACGAATCTGATTCACGATTACCGGTGCAGTTCCATCTCTCTGGGATTGTGGGACAAAGGGCAGATCGTTTTCGGCGTGGTGTATCAGCCTTACACAAAAGAAGTGTTCACCGCGCAAAAGGGAAAAGGCGCCTACCTGGGAGAGACCCGCCTAAAGGTAAGCGCTGCCGCTTCTCTGGGAGAATCCCTCCTCAGCTTTGGGACTGCGCCTTATCACCGGGAGCTATCTCCCCGCACTTTTGCTCTGCTTCCCCGGGTCTTTGCCAAATGCCAGGACATCCGCAGATCCGGTTCCGCGGCGGTAGACCTCTGCGGGGTGGCAGCCGGCAGGACAGACGGTTTCTTCGAATTATTCCTGAAACCTTGGGATTACGCTGCCGGTTCGCTGATTGTCAAAGAGGCAGGGGGAACTGTCACCGACTGGCAGGGGGAGGCACTCTCTTTTGCCCAGGGCTCTTCTGTGCTTGCCACCAATGGGAAACTGCACGAGCCACTTCTAAATGAAATCCGGGAGGTATAAGTTAACGACATCCTTCCTGCCGCTTTGATTTCAAGTATGTCACGTATTGTAAAAAATGGATTCATGACTAGGATTTTTTGGCGTCGTTCACAACATAAACGAGACGATCTCGTCGAGAAAAGAGGCGGATTCTTATGATTCGAGCTTTTGAGAAAGAAGACCTGCCTGCCCTGCGCAGGATCTGGAACGAAGTAGTGGAGGAGGGAATGGCGTTCCCGCAGACCGAACCTCTCGCCTCAGAGGAGGAAGCAGATACCTTCTTTCGGGAACAAAGCTTTACCGGCGTGGTTCTTGCGAACGGACAGGTACAGGGGCTCTATATCCTGCACCCCAACAATGTCGGGCGCTGCGGGCATATCGCCAATGCCAGTTTCGCTGTCGCCTCCTCCGTCCGGGGAAAGGGTTACGGGGAAGAATTGGTTCGCCACTGTCTGAAAATGGCAAGACAACTTGGCTTCCGCTTGATGCAGTTCAATGCGGTGGTGAAAAGCAACACGCCTGCCCTTGCCCTGTACAAGAAGCTGGGCTTTGTCCGACTAGGCATCGTCCCCGGTGGATTCCTGAGAAAGGATGGGCGCTACGAGGACATCGTGCTGTTCTATCACACCCTTTGAAAGGGGCGATGCCCCGCTCTGAACTGATTCCTCTTTCGCGCTGCCGCCTAAACCCTTCGACTTACAGAAAGGAAGCACCTATGGTTACCACTTTTACCACTCACATCACACCGTTTCACAGTGACCGCACCGTCTACGTCTATCTGCCGGATGACTGGGAGTCCACCCGCTTCCGCTATCCCGTACTCTATATGTATGACGGTCACAACCTATTTTTTGATTCCACCGCCACATTTGGAACCAGCTGGGGGATGAAAGAATATCTGGATCGCTGTCCGTCTTTTATTGTGGTGGGCATCGACTGCGACCATGAGGGGGACCAGCGTCTGATCGAATATTGTCCCTATTCGATCCCGCATTATGGGAAAAAGGAGGGCACGGGCCAAATCTTCATGCGCTGGCTGGTGGAGGAACTAAAACCCTATGTGGACGCCACCTTTCCGACCAAACCGGAACGCGACTGCACTGCCATCGGTGGCAGCAGCATGGGAGGTCTGATGAGTCTTTATTCCGTTTCCGCCCACAGCGACGTCTTTAGCAAAGCCGCCTGTCTCTCTCCTTCTGTGGAATTCTGCATTCCCCAATTGATTGATACCTTCAGGAACGCCACTTTCCCTGGTTCAGCCAGAATTTATATCAGTTGGGGAGAGGAAGAATGTGAGGGCAAGAAGGGCTTGGCAAGAACTACCGCCGACATCTTGTATCTGAGTCATTTTCTTCAGGAAATGGGCGCCGATGTGTGGCCTTATCTGCAATTGGACGGTCAGCACAATGAAGCCTCCTGGGCGAAACAAGTCCCCCAGTTCATGGAATTTCTTTACGGTAGGGCTACACCTTGAGGCCCTTGGGATAGGGACACCTTAAGATCCTGTGAATAAAGAGACGCCCTGAGATCCTCGGGATAAAGAGACGCCTTGAGATCCTCCTTGAGATCCTGTGGATAGAGATATGCCTTGGGATCCTGTGGATAGAGATATGCCTTGCATTTTTTGATGGTACAAGCAAAAAAGAGAACGCTCCTACCATGGAGAACGTTCTCTTTTTTCTATTGGCTTTCTATTGGCAGCGCAGCCTGTCACAAAAAGCGGACTCTCTTACTTCACTTCCACGACCCAGTCACCAAAGGGATCCGGGATCTCGCCCAGCTGAATCCCGGTGATGGTGTCATACAGTTTCTGACTGAGCGGTCCGATCTTGCCGTCCTGAATCTGCATCACCTTGTCATTCCAGCGAAGATGTCCCACAGGGGAAATCACCGCGGCAGTCCCGGTTCCGAATACCTCCTCCATGGTGCCATCCTCTGAGGCTTGAACGACCTCCTGCACCGTGATTCTCCTCTCCTCCACTGGGATCCCCCAGTGTTTGCAGAGCATGATGGTAGAATTTCTAGTGATACCGGGCAGGATACTGCCGGCAAGCATGGGCGTGATCACCGTGCCATTGATCTTGAAAAAGATATTCATCGCGCCGACTTCTTCGATATATTTGCGCTCCACACCGTCCAGCCAGAGGACCTGCGAATAACCCTCCGCATGGGCTTTCATCTGTGCTGCCATGGAAGCGACATAATTGCCGCCGGTCTTCGCCTCGCCGATGCCGCCCCGCACAGCCCGCACATACTCATCCTCAATCCAGATCTTCACCGGATCCAGGCCCTCCGGATAATAAGGTCCAACCGGGGAAAGAATGATAATGAAGAGATAAGTGTCAGAAGGACGAACGCCCAGGAAAGGATCTGTGGCGATGATAAACGGTCTCACATAGAGAGACGTCCCTGGGCGATCGGGTATCCAGGCCTCTTCCGTTTTCACCAGTTCCTTGATCGCCTGCACGAAATCCTCCTCCGGAATCGGAGGAATACACAGCCGTTCATTGGTGTGATTGGCACGCTTCGCATTCATATCAGGCCGAAAGAGGAGCGTCCGCCCGTCCTTAGCCCGATATGCCTTCAATCCCTCGAACATCTCCTGTCCATAGTGAAAAACCATGGCAGCGGGGTCCAGGGAGAGAGGCGCATAGGGCACAATCCGCGGATCGAACCAGCCCTTCCCGTTCTCATAATTCATGACAAACATGTGGTCGGTAAAAATTGTGCCAAATACCAGCGGATCGTCGTCCCCGGGAATCGGCTTTGGATTTTGGGTCTTCTCAAAACGAATGTTCAGCATTTTTCTCATCCTCTCTTATTTTTTCTACAGTACCGATAGAAGGCGTACTCTAAGTCGTAATAAGTCTGCTCCTCAGACTCCTCCTCAATACTCCACTCCGGCAGTGCATCCAAATTCGGAAAGTAGGCATCAACCGCATAGGCATAATTGATCTTCGTCACATATACCACATCGCAATACGGGAGCATCTGCCGATACACCTGTGCCCCTCCGATGACATACACATCATCTGAGGGATATCTGCCCGCCTCCTCCAGTGCCTCCTCGATGCTGTGAACTGCCAGAACATCTTTTTTAGTATAATCCTTTTTTCTTGTAATGACAATATTGATTCTATCCCGGAGCGGCTCTTTTCCTGGGAAACTTTCCAGGGTTTTTCTGCCCATAATCACGACTTTTCCAATGGTTTCCCGCTGAAAAAACCGCATGTCCGCGGGGATTCTCACCAGGAGCTGTCCGTCTTTCCCGATCCCCCAGTTTTTATCCACCGCCACAATCGCCTTCACTTGTTCCACCCCTTTTTTCTAGGTTTTTTCCTCTCACACTGCCACCGGGATATCTTTTATCTGCGGTCCTGTCACATAATGATCCAGACGAAAGTCGTCCGGCGTAAACGCATAAAAATCTGTGATCTCCGGGTTCATCCAAAAATCCGGCGCCGGGTACGTGGGGCGCTGGATCAATTCCTGGACAATGGGAATATGCCGATCATAGATGTGGGCATCCGCGATCACATGCACCAATTCTCCGGGAACCATCCCACACACCTGCGCGAACATATGGACCAGCACCGCATATTGACATACATTCCAGTTATTGGCCACCAGCACATCCTGACTGCGCTGATTCAAAATGGCATTCAAAACCAGCTTCTCCTGCCCAGGCTTGCGGGTCACGTTGAATGTCATGCTGTAGGCGCAGGGATAAAGATTCATCTCATGCAGATCCGCGTGGACATACATATTTGCTATGATTCTCCTGCTGTACGGATTGTTTTTTAAATCGTACAGGATTCGATCCACCTGATCCATCTCCCCCTCCCGATAGCGATGAGGAACACCCAGCTGGTAACCGTATGCCTTCCCGATGCTGCCCTCCTCATCCGCCCAGCTGTCCCAGATGTGGCTGTGCAGATCATGAATATTGTTCGATTTTCGCTGCCAAATCCAGAGAATCTCATCGATACAGCTTTTGATTCCCGTCCGTCGCAGGGTGAGGGCGGGGAACTCCTGACTCAGATCATAGCGGTTCACCACACCGAATTTTTTGATGGTATAGGCGGCAGAGCCATCCTCCCAGTGGGGGCGCACTTTCTCTCCCTCCGTACTGGTGCCGTTCTCAAGAATATCCCGGCACATAGCAATGAAAATCCGATCTGCCGCGCTCATAAGCTCCCCTCCTGATTATCCTTTGTCATAATAAGGCATTACCCTTCGTCACCAATGCGCTTTTCTCCGCGCCGTAAAAAACAGCGATCTCCTCTTAAATCTCTCACAGTCGCTTTTGGATGCCCCGATTTTCCTCTATCAAAAAAGGCTGCCTCGTCCTCCAAGACAGCCCTTCTCTCCTGAACAATCGCGGGTTCCCCCTCTGCTGACGCATTTTCCACTGCTCTTGTAAACTCACACCTCTACAATGAGAAAACGCGATACCCCACAGAGACGATTCCCTCTCGCCCCGTCCTTCCAAATCGGCTCCAGGTTATACTCTGGCTTTCACCCTGTCCACAAATTTCTTGATGTCAGAGACATTGTTCACTTTCTCAATCTGCTCTCCCCGGACAATCACCAGTGTCGGCGCCTGCTTGATCTGCAGTTCCCCGGACAGATCCGCGTGTTCCTCCGCATCCACCACCTGGTAGCGCAGATCCTTCATCAATGCCTTGGCAAGCCGGCAATTGGGACATGTCTTCGTCGTAAAGAGATAAAGTCCTGTGTCAAGACTCACCTTCTCCTGTGCCTCTGTCTGAATCGCCTCCTCCTCTACCTCTTCCTCTGGAAGAGGCTGCTGTGCTGTGATGAATTCCTCCGGCACCGTCACCCTGCTGCCGCCCACCGGGGCATCCGGCATCGGACGGAACTGGGCGGGATCATAGAGTTTCCGGTTCTTATACTCCTGGGCCTTCCCCGCGTTCCAGTTCTGCACCGGCCTGTAATATCCAGTGATCCGGCTGTATACCTCTGCTTCCTCGCCGCATTCCGGACAGGTGAAATGCTCCCCGCTGATATAACCGTGAGTCTTGCAGATGGAGTACGTGGGCGAAATGGTGTAATAGGGCAGATGATAATTCTCCGCAATGGTCCGCACCAGCTTGGCCGCCGCCTTCCAATCCGGCAGCTTCTCGCCCAGGAACGCATGGAACACCGTGCCCGATGTGTACAGCGTCTGAATCTCATCCTGGATATCCAACGCCTCAAAAATGTCCGCCGTATATCCCACAGGCAGATGAGAGCTGTTGGTGTAATAAGGGGTGTCTCCATCCTCTCCCGCGGTGCGGATATTGGGCCAGCGCTGCTTGTCGTGCTTTGCCAGCCGATAGCTGGTCGATTCCGCCGGCGTCGCCTCCAGATTATACAGATCGCCGTACTGCTCCTG
>CAZROZ010000043.1:0-11009 GCA_964601745.1 uncultured Lachnospiraceae bacterium
AAGCACGGGAGGGACTTCCCGCGGCAGAATCCTTTTTAGAATTTAGAATTTTCCTCCTCACCCTGGCAGGTGGGGAGATTGTGTAGAATAATTGTCCGTGAACAAAAGAAGAAAAAGGAGGGATCCGAAGTGGCTTATTCAACCTTTGCAGCCATAGATGTGGGCTCGGGGGAACTGGCCTGTAAGATCTATGAGATTTCCAAGAAAATGGGAATCCGGGAATTGGACTATGCCCGTCAGAGCCTGCCCTTGGGGGAGGAGACCTACCGCAACGGCAGGATCAGTCCAGCCACCGTCGACACACTTTGTCAGATGCTGATGGGATTTTCCCGCAAGATGGAAGAATACCAGGTGGAGTCTTATGTGGCTTATGCCACAACGGCGCTGCGGCACGCGGCCAATTCCGTCATGGTGCTGGAGCAGATCAAGATGCGGACCGGCCTCAAAGTGCGGATCTTGAGCAATTCTGAGCAGCGGTTCTTCTACTATAAAGGCATGGCTGCGGTGGACGGTTTCTTCGATCAGGTGCTGGGCAAGACCACCGCCATCGTGGATGTGGGAGCCGGGAGCGTTCAGATTTCTGTCTTGAAGGACGGGACGTTCGCTTTTACCCAGAATATTGAGATCGGCATACTACGAGTACTGGGAATTTTGTCCCAGCTGGGCAGAGAGACGGCGCTGCAGAGCACGGTCACGTCCGAATATATGAATAATGAGCTCTCCACGTTCCGCAGATTGAATCTGAGAGATACCCAGGTGACAGATCTGATCTCTGTCAGCGATCATCTGGCCAGTCTGCGCCCGCTGCTGATGAAAAATCAGGAGGAGCCTTATCTCACCCGAAAGAACTTTCTGGAATTCTGCAGCTATGTGCGGTCAAATATGGAATCAGAGGTCTGCAAACAGCTGTCCATTCCCCCAGAGGAACTGGACATTCTGATCCCCACGCTGCTGATTTACGAGGAGATCTGCAGACAGACCGGTGTGGAGCGAATCTGGCTTTCCAGTGCCACTTTCTGCGACGGCATCGCGGTGGATTACTGCGAGCGCAAGGAGAAAATCGTCCTGGGGCGGGATTTCACCCAGGATATTCTCTCGGCCACCCGCGCCATTGCCACCCGCTACCAGTGCAATATGGCGCATATCGATCAGGTGGAATATCTGGCGCTGGCGATTTTTGACGCCGTTGCCAAGCCCTACGGCTTGACCAAGCGGGATCGGCTGCTGCTGCGGCTGGCGGCGATTCTGCACGCGTGCGGGGAATTCGTGAATCTGAATCATGTGGCGGACAATTCCTACGCCATCGTGATGGACACGGAGATCATCGGGGTTTCCCACAAAGAGCGGGAACTGGTGGCCAATATCATTCGCTATGACGTAGGAGAATTTCCCAGGTATACTGCCTATATCGGAGATCTGAGCAGAGACAATTATTTGAAAGTGGCGAAACTGACCAGTATTTTGCGTCTGGCCAATGTGATGGATAAGAGTCATCTGCAGAAATTTAGCAACGTGAAGGTGTCCATCCGGGGAAATCAATTGATGATCGTAGTATCCACTTTGTCTGATATGACGCTGGAACAGGGACTTTTTCAGACGAGAACTATCTTTTTCAGTGAAGTGTTCGGCATTACGCCGGTTCTGCGGGGCAGACAGAGCGGAGAGAGGAGTGAATAGGAGATGGCAGAAAAATTGGATTTTACCGCCCCGGCTTATTATGAGAACCGGGAATTGAGCTGGATGGCGTTTAATGCGCGGGTCTTAGGGGAAGCCCGGGATAAGACCATTCCCCTTTTTGAACGGCTGAAATTTTTGAGCATCACCGCCTCCAATCTGGACGAATTTTACATGATTCGGGTGGCCTCTCTAAAAGATATGGTGAATGCCGGCTATAAAAAGACGGATATCGCGGGGATGACCCCTCAGGATCAGTTGAACGCCCTGTCAGAGGTCGCGCATTCTTTCGTCAAGACCCAGTATTCCACGTTTAACCGCTCCTTTTTGCCTCAGCTGAAGCAGCACGGCTTGATTCTGCTGACCCATCACGAGGACCTGGACAAGAAGCAAGGGAAATTTGTGGACCAGTATTTCCACCAAAATATTTATCCGGTCCTGACGCCGATGGCGGTGGATTCTTCCCGGCCGTTTCCCCTGATTCGCAATAAGACGCTGAATATCGGTGCGCTGCTCCAGGATCGCAAGAGTGTGGGCGGCAAGGAAAAACATGCGGAATTTGATTTTGCCACGGTCCAGGTGCCCTCGGTGCTGCCCCGCTTTGTGGAGATTCCCACGAAATCCGGGGAGCAGGGTGTGACTTACATTCTGCTGGAACAGATCATCGAGCGCAATATCGACCAGCTCTTTTTGAATTATCGGGTGATGGCGGCCCATCCCTATCGGGTCATGCGCAACGCGGATTTGACCATCGACGAGGATGAGGCGGCGGATCTGCTGGTGGAGATTGAGAAACAGCTGCGACAGCGCCAGCGGGGCGAGGCCATCCGGCTGGAGGTGGAAGAGGGCTGCGATAAGAGACTGCTGAAGATTCTGCGCAGAGAATTGAATGTGAAGGATTCAGATATTTTCCAGGCCAGCGGCCCGCTGGATTTGACATTCCTCATGAAATTATATGGCCTTCCAGGATATGACGATTTGAAAACGCCTCCGTACCAGCCTCAGCCTGTTGTGGAGCTGGAGCGTCGGAAGGGAGATTTCATCTACGATAAAATAAAGCAGGGAGACATTCTGCTGCATCATCCGTATCTGTCATTCGACCCGGTGGTGGAATTTGTCCGGGAAGCAGCCCGGGATCCCAAAGTGCTGGCCATCAAACAGACTCTGTACCGGGTCAGCAGCAACTCGCCCATCATCGCTTCTCTGGCGGAGGCGGCGGAAAATGGCAAGCAGGTGACGGTGCTGGTGGAATTAAAGGCTCGTTTTGATGAGGAGAATAATATTGTCTGGGCCAAGAAACTGGAACATGCCGGCGCTCATGTGATCTATGGCCTGCTGGGCTTAAAGACCCACTGCAAGATCACTCTGGTGGTCCGCCGGGAAGAAGAGGGCATCCGCCGTTATGTGCACCTGGCCACGGGAAATTACAATGATTCTACCGCCAGGCTGTACACGGATCTGGGACTTTTCACCTGTGATTTTCAGATCGGGGAGGACGCCACCGCCGTCTTCAATATGCTGTCCGGATACTCGGAGCCGCTGTCCTGGCACAAGCTCTCTCTGGCTCCTCTCTGGCTACGGGGACGGTTCCTGGATCTGATCGGCCGGGAGACTGCCAATGCGAGAGAGGGGAAACCCGCCCGCATCGTGGCGAAAATGAATTCTCTCTGTGACGGCCAGATGATCGCCGCTCTGTACGAGGCGTCCGCCGCGGGCGTTGAGATCGATCTCATTGTGCGGGGCATCTGCTGTCTGAAAGTGGGCATTCCCGGCGTCAGTGAACACATCCATGTTCGCTCCATCGTGGGCAATTTCCTAGAGCACGCCAGGATCTTTTATTTTGAAAATAACGGGAGACCGGAGATTTATCTGGGCAGCGCCGACTGGATGCCGCGAAATCTGGACAAACGAGTGGAGATTTTATTTCCGGTGGAAGAGGAGTCTCTGAAAGAGCAGGTGAAGGAAATCCTGCGGATCCAATTGTCTGACACGCTGAAAGCTTACATCCTGCAGCCGGACGGCACCTATGCCAAGCAGGACAGGAGGGGCAAGGTATTGCTCAGCGCCCAGGACACCTTCTGTGAGCAGGCGATGGCGATGCAGAAAAAGGTGGAGAAGGCCGCCAAGGAACAGCGGGTCTTCATCCCCCTGACAGGAGAGGATTTCGGCGTCATCGGCAGTGAGGGACGGGAGTGAGAGGAAACTATAAGAATGGAGTCTGATATAAAAGACATGGTCAAAATCGGCTTTGACAATGAGAAGTACCTGAAATTACAGTCTTCCCATATCCGGCAGCGGATCGATCAATTCGGCGGCAAGCTCTACCTGGAATTCGGCGGCAAACTGTTTGACGATTACCACGCTTCCCGGGTGCTGCCTGGATTTGAACCGGACAGCAAGGTGCGGATGCTGCGGGAACTCTCGGACCAGGCGGAGATCCTTATCGTGGTCTCTTCCCGGGATCTGGAGAAGAATAAAGTCCGGCAGGACCTGGGCATTACCTATGAAGCGGACGTGCTGCGGTTGATCGATGCCTTCCGGGAGATCGGCCTCTATGTGGGAAGCGTGGTGATCACCCGGTATCAGGGACAGATGGCGGCGGATTCCTTCGCAAAACGGCTGCGGGCACTGGGCATGAGTGTATATTTTCACTATCCCATTCCCGGGTATCCCAATAATGTGCCGTTGATTGTCTCCGATGAGGGATACGGGAGAAATGATTACGTAAAGACCACGAGGCCCTTGGTGGTGGTCACCGCCCCGGGACCCGGTTCCGGCAAGATGGCGGTCTGCCTCTCCCAGCTGTATCACGAGTACAAGCGGGGTGTGACGGCGGGGTATGCCAAATTCGAGACGTTTCCGATCTGGAATCTGCCGCTGCGCCATCCGGTGAATCTGGCGTATGAGGCAGCCACGGCGGATTTAAATGACATCAACATGATTGACCCCTTCCATCTAGAGGCGTATGGGGTAACTACAGTGAATTACAACCGGGATGTGGAGATTTTCCCGGTGGTGAATGCCATTTTTGAGAAAATCGCCGGAAAGAGTCCCTATCGCTCCCCCACGGATATGGGGGTGAATATGGCAG
Organism: uncultured Lachnospiraceae bacterium; assembly: GCA_964601745.1. Taxonomy (GTDB): domain Bacteria; phylum Bacillota; class Clostridia; order Lachnospirales; family Lachnospiraceae; genus CAZROZ01. The sequence continues at coordinate 4,766 of CAZROZ010000043.1, forward strand.
GCAACTGCATCGTGGATGACGCGGTGTGCCGGGAGGCCGCCAGGCAGGAAATCATTCGCCGTTATTATCAGACGGCTTGCGATCTGCGGAGTGGCGCCGCCAGCGAGGAGACCATGCACAAGATGGATCTGCTGATGAGTCAGACCGGCTTATCCGGCAGTGATCGGCCGGTGGTGGGACCTGCTCTTGCCCTGGCTGCCAGGACGGAGGAGCCGGCGGCCGCCATTGCCCTCGCGGATGGGCAGATCGTCACCGGCAGGACCACGGATCTGCTGGGACCGGTATCCGCGGCGCTGTTGAATGCGCTGAAGGTCTCCGCCGGCATCCCGGATCCCATTGACTTGATCTCCCCGGTTGTCATTGAGCCCATTCAGAAGCTGAAATTGGAGGGCCTGGGCAGTCACAATCCCAGGCTTCACACGGATGAGGTGTTGATCGCTCTGTCCATCTGCGCAGCGACGAACCCAGTGGCGGAACTGGCACTGCGGCAGCTGCCGGCGCTGCGGGGGTGCGAGCTCCACGCTACGGTGATCCTCTCTCCGGTGGATGTGGGGATTTTAAAGCGGCTGGGCATGCATATCACCAGTGAGCCGGTGTATGAGACGAAGAAGCTGTATCACAGGTGAGGAGCGGAAGGGGTGCCAGGGGCGACAATGCGCTGGATGCGGTGGAATAGATGGATGTGGGGGCCAATTACCTGCGGGAACACATGGAGGAGACGGATCGGCTGCACCATGCCATCGTGGATCCCGGCGGGACTTCCCCCAATGTGGTGCAGGCATATACCAGAGGGGAATTAGAATATGCCGCTCCTTACGGGGAGATGGCGGATGAGACTGCACTCCAGGGAGAACAGGCGATGGCGTTCCTCACCCCTGGAGCGCGAGATCACCTGCTGGCCCAGTCATCGCGGAAATGTCAATTTTTCACCTTTTTCCCGCAACGGGGACAAAAATCGCCGTCCGCCAGTTTCGCGCCGCAATAGGGACAAAAGAGAGGAGTTTCGTCCTCCTTCTGGCTGGAATTGTCTCTCTTTGAACCGGAATCGTTTTCTTCTGACAAGACTTGTCCCGCCAATTTCATTCCCATGGCGAATTCTGCCATATCCGATGCCGGGCTGCGGGAGGCGCCATCTTTCGCCAGATTCTGGGCGAAGGCAGCGCGGCTGAAATCGCCCAAATTTCCCAGCATCTTGGTGGAGGCAGCCTGATTGATGGTTTTTTGAATCTCCTCCGGATAGTTAAAGCTCATGATCTGGATCCCTGTGACCCGGCAGCCGATCTTCAGCAATTCCATATTCAAGTCCTGCTGCAGTCCGCCGGCGATGGCATTCGCGTTGGCCTGCAGGTGAAAGAGGTCCTTTCCCTCCTGGCTGATCCATTTCATCAGCAGTTGATCCAGCACGGCAGTGATCCGCAGTTTGACATCCTCCACCAGATATGACTGCTTGGTCCCCGCCACCTGGTCGATGAGCGCCACATAATCGGTGACCTTAAAGGTGAGTGTCCCGTTGCTGCGAACGGGCAGTCCCCCGGGGAGACCTTCGGTGGGAATCAGGATGGCGTTCTTCGTACCCCATTTGATCTGAAATTCCCGGGTGTTGACAAAGAGCACTTCCGCACGCATGGCAGTATGAAAACCAAAGCGAAAGCTCTTCAATGTGGTTAGAAACGGGACGATCTGGGACTCGATATCATATTCCCCTTCGTCCGCGAAAATCCCCTCGATGCGGCCATTGTACAAGAAGATGGCATCCTGTCCCGGCCGGATGATGAGCCGGCTTCCTTTCTTTATCTCTTCACCGGGCCACTTCCAAAAAATCATATCGTCCCGGAATTCATCCCATTCCACCAGCTGTGAAAATTGATTGCCGAATAATCCCATGGCTTGTGTCCTTTCTGCTGTGATTGCGCATTCTCGCGCCGGATCAGAGACCAGCGGGAACTGCTTTTCCTTTTTCTCATAAAAAATCTAAAAATGACCTCCCCCGTGACTGCCGCTGCTGCCGCCTCCGCTGTGACCTCCGCCGCCTCCCCCGCCGGAAGAGGACGACCGCGCGATATAAGTGTGGGTGGTATTGGTGTACAGATAGCGGTCATTCTTGACAGAGAAGCGGGAGGATTTCGCGTCAAAGTAGACACCAGCGGGAGGTTCCTTGCTGCCGTACCCGATCAGCATGATGGAAACCCCGCCGATGCCGATGAGAACGCCCAGCAGCAGCTGAAACCAGGTGCGAAAGAAAATAAAATCAGGATTCACCCCCGGGCGATAATCCAGATAGCTGGCGGACGTCTTTAAAAATTTCTCACACGCCTCCATGTAATTGCCGTTGCTCAGAGCAGAGGAGATCTTGGAGAAGACTCTGTCGCAGCGCCGGTCATCCATCCGCTCTACGCAGCCGCCCTGGCCCGAGACATCCGCGTAGCGGTAGTCCATGTCGATGGTCAAAATGATGCTGTCCTCTACCGCGGAGCCGTATTCTGACTTGAGATTTCGGTAATACTCCTCGGAAAATCCCTCCACGTCGTATCCTGTGGAATTGACTGTGACCACAAAGAAGGTGACCTCATGTTTCGCGCCTAATTTCTCCGCCAATTCATTGAGCTGCCTTTCCTCTTCTTCCGTGAGGAGATCAGCCATGTCCTCCACACAGGGAGGAAGCGGGGAAGTCTGCGCCTGGCAGACGGCACAGGGGGAAAGGAGCGTCAGACCCACCAGAAGCAGCAGGAGAGAATGAAACAATTTTTTCCCTTTCACCACCATACACCCCCGATCAAAAATGCCAGCAATTTGCAGAGCAGAAAGCCCGCAGCCGTGAAAGCGGCAAACCAGGAGGCGAGCTTTCTCTTGGAGATGGGCGGCTTTCCCACGATCTTGCCGGTCTGCCCGTTCATGAGAAACATGTGAGTGTCGTCCCGATAATCGTAGCAGACCATCCAGATCGGCAGCAGAACGTAGGAGGGATCCGCCTTTTCGATTTTTGCCTCCTGCTTGTTGACGATCACCGAGGAATAGGCGCCGATGGAATCCCGCAGCACGCTTTCACAGTGCCGGGCAATCCGGCTTTGAACGCGGGGCAGCAGAGCCTCCGCGGTATAGCTGTATTTTTCAGCCACATAGCCTGCCAGGTAAGGCATCTGGAACGGTTTCATCTCTCGATAATCAAAAGGTTCCAGTTGGTCCATCAATTCGTCATTTAATTTCTCTGACGCGTCCGCCGGCACGTTCTCATAGCTGAGGTCGGCTTTCCGGTCCACGTCGAAGAAGGAGGTCCTGGTGTAGAGATAATCCCCCCTGGTATAGGACGAAACCCGGGTGCACCTGGCCTCCATGGAACAGTTGGCTGTGACATCATACAGCCAGTAGGGGACGTAGAGACCAGTAATGGATTTGATCCGATCCGCGGTCATAAAGCCTTTTGGCGTCAGGATCCCGTGGCGGCACCATCTGCGGAACTGGACTTGCGCCTGCTCTTTGGTGATCTTAAAAGGTATAATCTGGGAGGGTGCCCATTTGCCGGTGAGCCGGTCCCCCAGGATCATGGGCGCACCGCAGAAACTGCAGGTGGAAGCCGAAGTGATCCCGTCTGTCATCAGGACGGCGCCGCAGTTGTGGCACACGTATTCCCGCCCATCTCCCTCCTCGTGGGGTGCCTCATCTACATCAGGCTCTCCGAATTCTTCTTCTGCCTGGGACAGGGGCATGGAAAATCCACAGTTTTTGCAGCTCAGCGCGTCTGTCTCCGGATCAAAGGAGAGATCCGCGCCGCATTGCGGGCAGTGATATTGAATTGTGTTCATGGTTTCTCTCCAATTCTCCCCCAGAAAGCCGCGCCCGCCAAAGCGCAGCTGTGATTGGGAAACGCAAGGTTTTTGGCTATTTGAGTAAACTCCCATGCCCTACAAGCGAGGCAACACCATGGATGAAAGCCCACGGATTGCTCCGCTGCGATGCATGGCGGGTCCCCACTTGTGGGGCATGAGGGCTTACTCTTTGTTCAGGCTTTCCTTTAGCGCCATCAGTTCCTGATCAATGTCTGAGGCGGGAGAGGAATACTTGGCTTTCAGATCATCCAGATCATTTGCCTTCTCCCTGGCATTTAAAGCCGCCATGGCGTTCGCACTGTCCAGAGCCGCATCCGCCTTTGCCTCCATCCGCTCGAAGGCGTCGATGGAGCGATTTGAGCTCTTTATGGAGCTATTCATCTCATTGATGTGTTCCTGGGCTTTTGCAGCTGCCAATTTACCCTTGATGGCACTGCGCCTGGCCTCTAATTCCTGGATATCGCCGGTGAGCTTGTCATGCATTTCCTGCATGTGGGCGGAATTGGCCGCCGCCAGGTCATATGCCTGCTGCAGATCCGCCTGCTTTCGCGTCAGAGCCGCTTTCCTCTCCAGGAAGGTCTTGGCGTCGTTGTCATTTCCCGCCTGTACTGCTTTCACCGCGTAGGTCTGCATCTCTTCAATCTGCTCTGTGCAGTCATTCAGTTCCCGTTTCGCCCTGGCCTCCTCCGCCATGACGGATGCAGTCTCTGATTTCACTTTCCCCAGGTCCGCGTTCAGATTCCGCAGGCACTGGTCGATCATCTTTTCCGGATCCTCTGCCTTATCCAGCAGTGCGTTGATGTTGCTGGACATGATGTCCTTAAATCTTGTCAAAATGCCCATTTTTTGCCTCCTTTTTTATTTTTTTATGGTTGGTGGATAGAAGATCCCTGCCTTTTTTTCAGGAAATGGCAGTTCTCTACCTTTTCTCCACAGGTTCGTTTCAATTGTAAAGATAGAAAGGGGACCCGTCAAGTAAAAAAGGAATGACGAGAGGGACTCTATTGTGATATATAGTAAACGACATTATGCATCTCACTTTGAACTGTGGAGTGCTATTAAATTCATTGAAAATCAAAGTGAACTTAATTATGTCGTTAACTATAGTTGCAAAGCTGGCGGCGTAAGAATAGAATGACTTTTGTTCATGGTGTTGTCCCATATGTGGGGCATGGGGGTTTATCTTGCGGGAGGAATCATCATGTGGGTGGCAGATCAATGGAAATCTTTCCGGGTACTGGACGCGTCGGAAGGAGAAAAATTAGAGGACTGGAATGGGTATCTCCTGGTGCGGCCAGACCCTCAGGTGATCTGGCGTACGCAAAGAGTGCATCCCGGCTGGAAGAAGGTGAATGCCCACTATCACCGCAGCAGCAAAGGCGGAGGAGAGTGGGAATTCTTTGACTTGCCGAAGGTGTGGACGATTTCCTATGGAGATTTGACCTTCCGGCTTTCCCCTTTTCAATTCAAGCACACGGGTTTATTTCCAGAGCAGGCGGTGAATTGGGACTGGTGCCGGCATCTGATTCGGGAGGCGCGAAGGCCCATCAAGGTGCTGAATCTCTTCGCGTACACCGGTGGTGCTACCTTATCTGCGGCGGCGGCAGGGGCGCAGGTAGTCCACGTGGATGCCTCCAAGGGCATGGTGACCTGGGCCAGAGAGAATGCCGCAGCCAGCCATCTGCAGGGCGCACCGATCCGGTGGCTGGTGGATGACTGCATGAAATTCGTGAGACGGGAGATTCGCCGGGGCAGCCGCTATGATGCCATTATCCTGGATCCACCCTCCTACGGCCGGGGACCCGGCGGGGAGATCTGGAAAATGGAAGAGCAGATCGATGATCTGCTGTGCCTTTGTGAACAGCTGCTCTCTGACAAGCCCTTGTTTTTCCTGCTGAATTCCTACACCACCGGTCTGCAGCCAGGCGTGCTCTCTTATCTGCTTTCTTCCATAATGAAGGAGCGTGGCGGCAGGGTGGAGGCGGACGAGATCGGATTGCCGGTGGAGGCGTCCGGTCTGATCCTTCCCTGCGGTGCCAGCGGGCGGTGGACGGCCTGAGCGAGGCCGCCGAAAGAAGCTACCGAAAGAGGCTGTCTAAAGAAGCTACCGCACAAAGTCAAGCGACAGATGGGAAGACTTTTGCAATAGAAAAATAATAATCGGTGGCAGAAAAACAAATCGACAGTTTGTAAATCAAGTTGAAAAATAAATTTTAAAAATTCCTTGCATCAGGACAGGAATCGCGTTATAATGGCAAAGCTGTGGCATTGATAGCGATGAAGCGTGAGGTTGCCGCAAGGAGATTGCGGGTTTTTCCGTGGAGCGAATGTCAAGTTAGAAAACTGACGACAAGTCACTGTACCAATTGGTTTCTGCAAAGGGCAGATAAACGTGGGTGAAATTCCGCTGTTTTTAGTAG
>CAZROZ010000044.1:0-2163 GCA_964601745.1 uncultured Lachnospiraceae bacterium
GTCGTTCGCGCCCATCGTGGATATTGACCGGGAATTTCACAATCCCATCACGAATGTGCGCACTTTTGGCAGCGATGTGCAGCGCGTCATTGACATGGGCAAAGCGTATCTGCGGGGTGCCAGGGAAGCAGGCGTCGCCACGGCTGTCAAACATTTCCCCGGGGATGGATGCGATGAGCGGGATCAGCATATAGTCACCAGCATCAATTCCCTGTCCGCCCAGGATTGGGACGACACTTACGGCAGAATTTACCGTGAGATGATTGAGGCCGGCACCCTCGCCGTGATGGTGGGGCACATCGCGCAGCCGGCAAAGGTGAAGGAGTGTAATGAAAAGGCTACGAAACGGGAGATGCTCTATCCCGCGACGCTATCCCCGGAGCTTCTGACCGGCGTCCTGCGGGGCCAGCTGGGATTCAACGGGCTGATTTCCACGGATGCGACGCCGATGATCGGATATCTGTGCGCGATGAAACGGGAGGATGCCCTGCCGGCTTCCATCATGGCCGGATGTGATATGATTCTTTTCAATAAGGATCTGGATGAGGATTACGGCTTCCTGATGGCTGCGGTGAGAGACGGACGGCTCTCGCTGGAGCGGGTAGACCAGGCGGTGACGCGGATTCTCGCCGCGAAGGCATCTCTGAAATTGCATCAGAAACAGCAGAGCGGTACCCTGATTCCAGATGAAAGCGGACTGGATCTCGTGGGATGTGAGCGGCACAAGCAGTGGGCCAAACGGGTCGCCGAGGAATCCGTGACGCTGGTGAAGGATACCCAGAATCTGTTGCCCATTTCCCCGGAGAAGTATAAGCGTGTCTACCTAAATGTCATTCAGAAGAATCTATCCCCGGATGACCCGCTGGTGAATGAATGGAAGACCTTATTTGAGCGGGAGGGATTTGAGGTCACCGTGCGGGATCGCTCCACTACCATCGAGATGGAAAATTTCATGGGCATCAACATGACACAGAAGAAGGCGGCGCTCCTCCACGAGCTCTATCGCCCCATCGGCGAATTTAAGGAGGACAAAGATCTGTATGTCTATATCGCCAACGTGGAGAATGCCTCAAATAACACCACGACCCGGCTCAACTGGAATGTGGTCTTCGGCCTGGGGGATGACGCGCCTTGGTTTACGGAGGAGATCCCGGTTCTCTTTATCAGTGTGGCGAATCCGTATCACCTGTTTGACGCGCCGATGGTGAAGACGTACATCAATTCGTATAGCTCCAATTCTACCTTCAATCAGGCAGTGATGGACAAAATCATGGGGAGAAGCCCATTTCTAGGCAAGAGCCCCGTAGATCCCTTCTGTGGAAATCAGTATATCCGCTGGATGAGCGAAAACGAGCAATAATTCTTAAGCTTTGCGATGCACTTGCCTTCCAAAGGAAAGAAAGTTTTCATTTTTAGTGGACAGAAAGCAGACGAAAAGCGGACAGAAAACAGACGAAAAGGATAGAAAACGGACGAAGGGGCAGAGGTAACTATGCATGAGAGACTGGAAAGCAATTATTTTTGATCTGGACGGTGTGATTTGTTTTACAGACGAGTATCACTACCAGGCGTGGAAGCAGATCGCCGACAGACTGGGCATTCCCTTTGACAGGACGGTGAATAACAGGCTGCGCGGCGTGTCCCGCATGGACAGTCTTGAGATCATTTTGGAAAAAAATCAGGGCAGGCCTTTTTCCCAGGAGGAGAAACAGGCGTTGGCAGATGAAAAAAACGAGATTTATCGAGAACTTCTGGCGCAGATGTCGGAGAAAGACCTCTCGGATGAGGTGCGGGACACGCTGGCGGTGCTCCGCGGCAGAGGCTATGCGCTGGCCATCGGTTCCTCCTCTAAAAACACCAAGTTTATTCTCTCGAAAATCGGGCTGGGCGATTATTTCGACGTGATCTCTGACGGAAATGATATCACCCACTCCAAACCGCATCCGGAGGTATTTGAAAAGGCCGCCCAGATGCTGGGGATTGATCCGGCGTACTGCCTGGTGGTAGAAGACGCGGTCAGCGGAGCCCAGGCGGGACACGCGGCCGGGATGGAGGTAGCTTGCCTGGGAGATGCCTCTGAAAAGGGCGCCGGGGAATACAATCTGCGCACGTTTTCAGAATTGGCTGAAATTTTAATTCCAGGTGAGGCATGACGCAAAACAG
>CAZROZ010000044.1:2263-7095 GCA_964601745.1 uncultured Lachnospiraceae bacterium
CGCGAAGCGGAGGACCCCAATCTCCATAGAAATTTTGCCCAGCCAGATAAAGAGCCGGCAGCGGCATCCCCTTTCCCTGACAATCTGATGAGACCACACATGATACAGGAGGACATCTCTATGCTCGCCATTTTTGATTTAGAAACCGAATACCGGCACAATCCGATTGGAATCGATGAATCGCATCCCGCCTTTTCCTGGAAATTAAAGTCCACCGGGAAGGATATCCTGCAGAAAAATTACTGCGTCACCGTTTCCAGGGACGGGATGCTGCAATGGGATACCGGCGTCGTTGAGTCGGACCGCTCTTTGTACATCTCCTATGAGGGAGAACCCCTCCTTCCCCGTACCCGATATACCGTGCGGGTGGATGTCACCGATCAACAGGGGGAACGAGCCAGCGCGGAGGGATTCTTCGAGACAGGTCTGCTCTCTCCAGAAAATTTTAAAGCGCAATGGATCACCCACGGATTCGAGGATGATTTAGAGCCGTGCGCGGTATTTGTGAAGAAATTCTCAGCTGCGAAACAGATCGCCTCGGCGAGAGCTTATGTCAGCGCACTGGGACTTTATAAGATGACACTAAACGGCAGCAGAGTGGGCGATGCCCGTTTCACCCCGGGCTGGACCTCCTACCAGGAGCGATTGCAGTATCAGACCTACGATCTCACAAATCAGATCAAGAGCAGCAACGTGCTGGAGATCACGGTGGCCAACGGCTGGTACAAGGGCGTTCTGGGCTTTTACGGCCAGGGAAAGCACTACGGGAACCGCACAGCGCTGATCGCGCAGATTGAGATTACGTATGCGGACGGCACCGCGGAGGAAATCCTGACCGATGAGAGCTGGAGCAGTACCACGGCGGAGCGCAGGTACAGCGAGATCTATAACGGCGAAGTGATCGACTATTCCCTTCCCGTCCAGAAGAAAATCCCTGTCCGTCTGTATGATTACCCCAAAGATATCCTCGTGGCGCAGGTCAACGATCCGGTGAGAATCACCCAGAGGGTGAGCGCGAAAAAACTGCTCCTCTCCCCGAAAGGCGAGCAGATCATCGATTTCGGACAGAATCTGACCGGGGTGGTGGAGGCCAGGCTCTGCTGCCCGAAGGGGACCAGGGTCACGCTATCCCACGCTGAGGCGCTGGATGAAAATGGGAATCTATTCACTGCCAATCTGAGATCCGCCAGGGCGACGGACACCTTTGTGTGCAGCGGCGGAGAGGATGTATTTTTGCCGGAGTTTACCTATCACGGGTTCCGCTACGTCCGGGTCACAGGTCTGAAAGACATCGATCTCTCCCGGTTTACCGCCTGCGTCCTGCACACAGACTGCAAGAGGACTGGCCTTTTCTCGTGTTCCAGTGACGACATTAATCAGCTCTGGAATAATATCGACTGGACCATGCGCTCCAATTTCCTGGACATCCCTTCGGACTGCCCGCAGCGGGATGAACGCCTGGGATACACCGGCGACACGGAGATTTTCCTCCCCACGGCGGTATTTCACAGGAATGTAGCCCTCTTTTTCCGCAAATGGCTCCGGGATCTGCGGGTGGAACAGACGGATGAATTCGGCGTTCCCCTCTCTGTGCCGGATATTTTGCGAACCCGCGCCTGTGTGTCCATCTGGCATGAGGCTGCCACCATTGTGCCTTGGGTGCTGTGGCAGACGTACGGCGACAAGCGGGTGCTTTTAGAGCAGTATGACAGTATGAGCCGCAGTGTCGCTTACACCAGGCGTCTCGCGGGAGAACGGGGACTCCTGCAGTATGACAATAGTTCCCAATTCGGGGACTGGGTGGCGCTTGACACGCCAAAAGGGCCGTATCGCAAACCGCCGAAGGGACTCATGCATCCGTCTATGGATGAGCGGGGCGGCGGAACGGACAAGTATTTGATCGGCAACGTATACTACCTGTATTCTATTGATATTATGGCGAAGACTGCCGCGATTCTCGGTTTCGATGAGGACGAGAGGGAGTATCGGCAGCTTTATCAGGATGTGCTGGAGAAATTCCGGGAGGAATACATTACTCCTGCGGGGCGCCTCGTGAGTGATACCCAGACTGCCGCCGCACTGGTGCTCTATTTCAATCTGGCGGAGGAAAAGGACCGGCAGAAAATCCTGGACCGGCTTGTCCTCAATCTGATCAAGACCAAAAAACACCTTCAGACCGGTTTTGTGGGGACAGAGTATATCACCCATGTACTGAGTCAAAACGGGCTCCACGATCTGGCGGGAGACATCCTCTTCCAAGAGGATTGCCCCTCCTGGCTCTACAGTATCCGGCTGGGGGCCACCACCATCTGGGAACTCTGGGACGGTGTGAATCCTGACGGGAGTTTTAATCTGTTTGAGATGAATTCTCTGAATCAATTCGGCTTTGCGTCCATCGGAGATTGGCTCATCAAGGAGTTGTGCGGCATCTCGGCTCTCCTGCCAGGGTATAAAAAATCACGGATCGCGCCGAATCTGGTCAAAGGGATTACCTCCATCAAGGTCTCTTATGAGACAGTCTATGGTCCCATCTCCTGTGCGTTTTCCTGTCAGGACGGATGGATCCGGGCGGATATTCATATCCCGGAAAATACCACGGCAGTCCTGTGCCTTCCCGGGCGGGAGGAAATCACGGTGGGGTCTGGCTCCCATCATTTTGAATACGAGACCGCGCTTTTCTTTGAACTGGAGCCGTATTCCATGGACAATACGCTGAATTCTCTGTTGGAACAAGACGCCGCTGCACAGATGTTTCTGGAGGAAATGCCGGAGCTGGCACAGAGCGGCTTCATCCGCGGCTTTGCCGGCAATCTGTCTATCACAGAGATTGAAAAGACATTGCCCAGATCCATGGTGCCGGAGGAGGCACTGGATTTATTTAAACGCATGATCAAGAGACTGAATCAACTGGATAGGGAGGGGAAGCAGCATGTCGCAAATCAGTGACTGGGTGCGGGAAAATTTTGGCAAAAGCGATGCGGAGCGGGATCGAGGGCTGACCACCCCGGAGGATATCGTCCGCTTTGACAATCTCCTCTATGGAACAGATCCCAAGTGGCAAGTGCTGGATGTATACCGGCCCGCGGGGATGGGAGATCGGGTGCTGCCAGTGATCGTCAGTGTACACGGCGGCGGCTGGGTTTACGGCGATAAGGATCTCTATCAGTTCTACTGCATGAGTCTGGCACAGCGCGGATTCGCGGTAGTGAATTTCACCTATCGTCTGGCACCGGAAGCGAAATTTCCCGCCAGCCTGGAGGACACGAACCTGGTTTTTGCCTGGGTATTAGCGCATGCGGAGCAGTACGGATTTGACAAGAGCCATGTCTTCGCCGTGGGAGATTCCGCCGGCGGTCACAATCTGGCCATGTTCACCCTTCTATGCACCAACCCGGATTACGCAGAGAAATTTTCCTTTGCTCCGCCAAAGAATTTTGTGCCCACTGCCATCGCGCTGAACTGCGCCGCACTGCTTTTAAAGATTTCCGATGCGCCGGAAGACGCGTTCTTTACCGGATTGATGGCGGAGTATCTTCCCCAGCGGGGCAGTGAGGCGGAGCAGGATCTGATTCACACCCTGGATCATATTACGGGGACGTTCCCGCCTGTATTTCTGATGACGGCAGAGGCGGATCTGCTCAAGGCGGACGCCGCGGCGATGTCTCAAAAGCTGCTGGAAAATAATATCCCCTTCGTGTTTCGCTACTATCGCGATGCCCAAGCCCAGCTGGGGCACGTATTTCATCTGGATATGAGGCTGGACGCGGCGAGGCAGTGCAATGACGAGGAGTGCTGTTTTTTCAAGAGCTTTCTTTGAAGGGGAAGGCGGATAGGAATGCTGGGGCTTTCGTTACACGGTGACGCTCCACTTGTAGGGCATAGGAGTTTACTTGTGAGGCACGGGAGTCCACTTGCAGGGCACGGGAGTCCATTTGTGGGGCATGGGAGCCCACTTGTGGAGTATGGGAGTTTACTTGTGGAGTATGGGAGTTTACGCTGCGGGAGGCGGGAGAGAAAATGGAACTGTCGGAATTGACGGCATATGCCGAGAAAAACTATCAAATCAGAGAGCGGCGAGATCCACTTTCGTATCCCGGCGTTTCCATTCTGTATTCCCCAGATTCCGGGAAACAGGTTGCCGTTTTGATGCGGCAATGGGACACGGAAACCGGCACCCAGATCGAGCGCTGTGATCTGAGGTGCGGAATCGATGACATTTATGACCTTGAGATTCCGTATTTGTCTGCTCCGGTCCGTATGCGGGGATCGAGCTGGGTCAACATCACTTTTGGCCGAGAGACAGAACCAGATGTGGTTTTTTGGCTTTTTGATATGGCGATGGACGAGGCGGATCGGAGAGGATTCACCATCACCCTGAACCTGGATTCGCCTCCTGGAAAGGCAGAGTATGCGGAGACGAAATTGCCATTTTCCGACAGCGCGAAGCCGACGCGGCGCTCCATCCCGGAACGGATTTATCAAATGCGGCGGCTCTATAACTATAGCTCGTTTTCCATACAGGAAAGAAACAAGGCCTTCTATCAGCAGGCAAAATTCATGGAAGATTATGAAGATGAGGCGCAGTGGAGAGGTAAATTTTATGTAAGCAGGCCTGTTTATCAGGACTTAAGTACGCTGCAGCTGCGCGCCTATTTTTCCTGGCGCACCCACGCGAGAAGGGGAGAATTTCAGCGGATTCCCGTAAACGTCTCCCGCCTGTATGCGTATGAGCTCTTGAATGGGATCGGCGTTTCCTCACCGGAGGACGGTCTGCGCAAATTAAGCGAGTTTAAAACCGGTTTTGCAGATTCCGATTATGGAGACTTCGGTCT
>CAZROZ010000044.1:7105-10814 GCA_964601745.1 uncultured Lachnospiraceae bacterium
AAGAAATGGATGTTTGAATACTGCATCGTTTACAATATTCCACCGGAGATAGCCAGGCAGTATCAATATCCGGATACGCCGGCTAGAGATACCGCGATCATGACACTGTGCAAGCCGGACGCGCATTCGGATGAGGAACTTTTTTCGGCACTCAGTTTTTTTAACAGGAGGGATCTGGAAGAATCGCCTGTTGTAAGAAAATACGCCGACAGAGGCAGGCATCTGTTCTGTGAAGTGTGGAGAACCGCTTTTGACGCCTATCACGGGCAGGGGAAGGACTTATTTAAGTTAATTTTTGGAAAGCGAGTGAAAAAGTGGTGGTATCCCTTTAGCGATGCGGTCTACCATAGAAAGGAGGAGATCCGTAAATATGATTATATTCTGGATGAATGTTGTTCTTATCACTGCCGAAACGACATCTGGAGCGTGAGTTATTATCCTGATTCCTCCTTTGACAAAGAGATGTACTTTGGTTTTGTGCGGGAGACAGACCTGATCCTGCGCAAGTATTTGAAGACTGCTCCCTATCTTCAAAAGAGAAAAAAGGTTCTGAAATTAGATCCGTCTCCGTATGTGAACGAAGTGATTGAGGCGGAGAAACGCGCGATCATGGAGGCGGCAAAGCCGAAGGTCGAACTTGATCTGTCCAGGCTGGAGCAGATTCGCAGTGATGCGCAAGTCACCCGGGATCGCCTCTTGACGGAGGAGGAGCGGGAAGAGGGAGAACAGTGGACAAGGGAAGGCGGCCGTACCAAAGAAGTGGGGCGGACAGGGGAAGGCGGCCGCGCCAAAGAAGCGGGGCAGACGGTTTCTGATACGGACAGCAAAGAAGTGGGGCAGACGATTTCTTATTTGGACAGCAAAGAAGAGGAGAAAGAGCAGGCCGCTCCTGCTTTGAAAGAGGAAATGACAGCTAAGCCGCCGCTTAATGCCGGACAGACGCGGATCCTTCAGGCGCTGCTAGCGGGAAATGAGGCAGATCCCATTCTCAAGGAGCTGCACTGGATGCCTTCCATCACGGCAGATGAGATCAACGAAGTACTATTTGATGAAATCGGGGATGTAGCAGTCCTATGCGAGGACGACCGGCTCCAGCTGGTGGAGGACTACATAGAGGAATTAAAGGAACTGCTGCGGTGAGAGGAGAACTCTCTTTTATTCATGGTGATGCCTCTTATGTGGGGCATGGAAGTTCACTCGATACTTGGAGGAAGATCAACGATGGCAGAAAGTCAGAAAGTGCCAAAACGAATTGCGCAGACCGTGCTGAATTCACTGAAAGGCGGTGTCGTGCCGCGCATCGGTCTGCCCTACATTGCGGTGGGACGAAAAAGCGAGATCGAAGCGCTGCTGCGGGATGTGGACATCATCGCGGAGGGCGGTGCCTCCTGCCGTTTTATCGTGGGGCGCTATGGATCCGGGAAAAGTTTTCTGCTGCAGACGATCCGCAACCATGTGATGGATCGGGGATTCATCGTGGCGGATGCGGATCTCTCCCCGGAGAGACGGCTGCAGGGTACCCGGGGGCAGGGACTTGCCACCTATCGGGAATTGATCGGCAATCTCTCCACGAAAACGAAACCGGAGGGCGGCGCTTTGACTCTGGTGCTGGATCGCTGGATCAGCACCGTCCAGAGCGAGGCAGTCCAGGAAACCGGGCTTGCGGCTGACGATCCGGCTCTGACTAAGGTGGTAGATAAAAAGATTTACGAGGTGACCTCTGCCGTCAGCGAGCTGGTACACGGATTTGAATTCGCGACGCTGCTCTCCTTGTATTACCACTCTTATCTGGAGGGGGATGAGGAGACCAAGAGGAAGGTCGTCCGCTGGTTCCGGGGAGAGTATGCGCTGAAGCGGGAGGCCAGGGAGGAACTGGGCGTCAATCTCATCATCACGGATGACGACTGGTACGATTACATAAAGCTATTTGCCTCTTTTTTCCGATTGGCGGGATACACGGGCATGATCATCATCATCGATGAGCTGGTCAATATTTACAAAATTCCCAATTCTATCACCCGCCAGTACAATTATGAAAAAATACTGACCATGTACAATGACACCCTGCAGGGGAAGGCACGGTACCTGGGAATCTTGATGGGCGCGACGCCCCAGGCACTGGAGGACCGGCATCGGGGGATCTACAGCTATGAGGCACTGCGGTCCCGGCTGGCGGAAGGGCGATTTTCAAAGCCTGGCGCGAGAGATCTGCTGGCACCGGTTATCCGCCTGGAACCACTGACGGCGGAGGAGATGCTGGTGCTCTGTGAAAAGCTGGCGGACATGCACGCAGGCCTTTACGGGTATGCCAGGCAGGTCAGCACCGACGATCTGGCCCAATTTATTCGGATTGAGTACGGGCGCATCGGGGCCGATCAGAATATCACGCCCCGGGAAGTGATCCGGGATTTTATCGAAGTGCTGGATCTCCTCTATCAAAATCCAGATAAGACCATCGCCGCGCTTCTGGAGTCAGACGAATTTTCTTATGCGAAATCGGAGGCGGTGTCAGACCAGGCGGACGCGAATTATGTGGAGTTTACGGTATGAATGTATTTGAGCGGTACGCGCCTTTTATTCGGGATTACATTTACCGGTCCGGCTGGCGGAGTCTGCGGGCGGTACAAAACGCGGCGGGAGATGCGATCTTTAACACGGAGGACAATGTGCTGCTGACTGCCTCCACCGCTTCCGGAAAGACAGAAGCCGCCTTTTTTCCGATTTTGACCCTGCTGGAGGAAACTCCATCGAGCAGCGTGGGAGCCTTGTATATCGCGCCGCTGAAGGCGTTGATCAATGATCAGTTTGGACGGCTGAATGAATTGTGTGAGGAGCAGGGGATTGTCGTTACCCGCTGGCACGGCGACGCGGCCCAGTCCCAGAAACGAAAATTGCTGAAAAAACCGTCCGGCATTCTGCAGATCACCCCGGAGTCACTGGAATCTCTGCTGATCAATAAGCACATGGAGATTCCATCTCTTTTCGGCGATCTGCGTTTTATCGTCATTGATGAAATTCACTCTCTGCTCCGGGGCGATCGGGGGCTGCAGACGTTCTGTCTGGTGGAGCGTTTGTGCCGGCTGGCGGGATGCCACCCGAGAAGAATCGGTCTGTCAGCTACCATCGGCAATCCGGAGACAGCGGGACAGTTTTTATCGGCGGGGAGCGGCAGGAAAACGGTGATTCCCGCATTTGACGGCGGGAAGGAGGTCTGGCGGCTCTCCATGGAGCATTTCTATCAGACGGAGCCGCAAGCGGATCAGGGAAAGGAGATCACTGGTACCCCGCCTGTCCGGGAAACCCCCACCGATACGGCACCAGAAGGGGCGGATCCGGGGATCGGCTATATTTTTGAGCACACCCGGGGCAAAAAATGCCTGATCTTCACCAATTCCCGGGAGGAGTGTGAGACTGTCTGTCAGGCACTGCGCCAGTACTGCGAGGTCAACCGTGAGCCGGACCGCTTTTTGATCCACCACGGCAATCTCTCGGCTTCGTACCGGGAGAGCGCGGAGGAGGAGATGCGGGATGACGACTCTCTGGTGTCGATCTGCGCGACCGCCACGCTGGAACTGGGCATCGATATCGGGAAGCTGGAGCGGGCCTTTCAGATCGATGCGCCGTTCACGGTTTCCGGTTTTCTGCAGCGCATGGGCAGGACGGGCAGACGGGGCAATCCCTCGGAAATGTGGTTTGTCATGCGCGAGGA
>CAZROZ010000045.1:0-10688 GCA_964601745.1 uncultured Lachnospiraceae bacterium
TGAAACGGCAGCAGGGCAAAAACGCCCAGCGTAACAGCCGGAATCAGCACCAGGCGAATCAAACTGACAAAATAACTGCGGACGGAGGTGATCAGCTTCCTGAGCGGACTCTGCGCCAAATAGACGCCCAGCACCAGCATGGCAAGAGGCGCATTCAGGGAAGAGATACCGCTGATGGTGGTCTTTATCACAGATGGAAGGGAAGTGCCTATCCCCGTGATAAATACCAGCAGGCCCAGCACCGTACCGATCATAAAGGGATTCAGCAAAATGCTGCGCAGACTCGATTTTTTCTTCCCGTTTGTAAGCACAGAGACGCCGTAGGTCACCTGAAGAATATTCAAAATCGCAATCATAGGGACCAGATAAAAAACTGCCTCACTGCCAAATGTCGCTCTCACCAGAGGGATGCCGAAAAATCCCGCGTTGGAGAAGGCAGCACCGAAATTTTCAATGGGGCTGCGGCGAAAGAGCAGTCTGGCAATCAAAATGCTGATTCCCAGCGCCAGTGCTCCTAAGACCGTGCACTGACCCAGCGTGATCAGTTTCTCCGGTGTGAATTCCACGCAAAAGCTTTCAAAAATGACCACGGGAATAATCAGATAAACCAGCAGATTGGCAATATCCCTGCTTCCGTTTATCGTCAGTTTCCCGATCTTAAACAGCCAGTAACCTGCCAGCATATATAAAAACATGACCAGCGTTTGATTGATCACAATCTTTGCAATTTCCAAAGGACACTCCCACTCCTTTCCAAAACAAAAGCTGCTGCCCGCGCTTTCCCAGGATTTTCCGATCGCGGCAAAGGCAGCACCTTGACTGCGATAAAAAGCAGCATCTTGATCACGGCAAAGGCAGAATCTTGATTGCAGCAAAGGCAGAAGGCTACCCATTTTACCGGGATCTTTTTATTTTTACCGGGATTCTTTCATTTTACCGGGATCCTTCCATTTTTGCCGGGATTCTTTCATAAAACCGCTAGGATGCGGCAGAAATGCGCAATCCTCGTCAGTTCAAATACGGCAGCAAATTATTCAGCACAATCGCATAAGCATTCGGGTACATGTGAATGCCATCCACACAGAATTCCCCTTTGGTATTCCCCCGCTCATCTGTCAAGCCTTGATTCACGTTGATAAAATGATATCCGTATTCCTTCGCGAGACGTTCTAATTCCTGATTGGCCCTGGCGATATTCTCATTGGTGCGCACCTGCAGCATGCTCTGTGAAAACGGGTTCTGCGCACCCGGCACGGTGGGATTCACCGGATAAAAAGCCATCAGATAAATCTCATGATGCGAAATCCTGCTCTGGCATTGATTCAGTATTTTTCTATAATTTCCAAACAGATGAGAAAACCAGTCTTCTCCTTTTTTGTAGCGGACATGGATGTCATTGGTACCGATATTGAGAAAGACCTTGGACGGCTCCAAATCAAACAGCATTGTATCGATGTGCGCCAGGAAATCATCTGTCGTATACCCGCCTACCCCTCGGTTATAGAGGATCTTGTCGATACCCCTGTCCATAGCCAATTCATTCACTGGAAATTGCTCCATCAAAGAGGAACCCGTGAAAAGAATCTGGCCACGCTTTGCCTCTTGATTCAAGCAATCATAGTCCTTTATCTTGCGATTTTGCTCCTTCTCCTGCCTTCCTCTGATGATTTCCCCTATGTCTTTTTCTGTCAAACTCATGTTGTCCAGCCTCCTTCTCCTTTCGCCGTCCTTGACAGTCCACCGCGCCCCATCTAATGATGACGCAGCGATTCGCCCCGTATCATAGCAAAAGCTGCAGGAAAAGGAAAGCCGTTTTTGCTGACCTTTGTGAATTTGGGATATTGGGAATGCCTGGGCAGTGGTGTGCCGCACTCCGGCAGTGGTTTTTTAAAGAGGGGATATCTTGTCGGCATCCTCTCCTCTTCACCAGAGAAGATTCCTTCAAATGTGTGGTATTTCACTGCGTTTTAGTGTACACTTTTTGCGATAAAATATCCAGGCAAATACGCCAGACAGAGAGCCTTGGTCTTTGCAATAGTGCAATAGAAATCGCAATCCATAAAAAGAAAGGAGCTTGCCAATGAAAGCCATCAACCTAAACCGTGACTGGACGCTGCAGGAAGGAGAACCCAGCAACATTCCCATGATGCCTGCCAAGACCAGAACCGTCCAATTACCTCATGATTTTATGATTGAAAAAGACGTGACCCCCACCGCCAAAAATGGAGTTCTGGGCGGGTGTTACGAGGGAGGCCTGGTGTCTTATACCAAATATCTGGAGCTGCCGGAGGACCTCTCAGACAAAAGAATCCTCGTGCGTTTTGACGGCTGCATGGGGATGACCAAAGTTGTCGTCAATGGCCATGTGGCCGGTCGTCATCACTACGGGTATACCCCTTTTACCGTGGATCTGACTCCTTTTTTGTA
This sequence comes from uncultured Lachnospiraceae bacterium, assembly GCA_964601745.1. Lineage (GTDB taxonomy): Bacteria > Bacillota > Clostridia > Lachnospirales > Lachnospiraceae > CAZROZ01. The sequence goes on from CAZROZ010000045.1 coordinate 2,428, forward strand.
TCCGGGAGAGAAAAATCGTCTGACCGTCACCGTGGGCACAGATTACCAGCCCAACAGCAGATGGTACGCCGGCGGCGGTTTGTACCGGCATGCGCAGCTTCTCTTCGCGCCAAAAGTTCACCTGGCTGTAGACGCAATCTATGCCCATGTGGACCATCTGGTGAACGGAGACGCTTTCGTCACTGTAGAAGTAACCGTTGAAAATCATACAGATAAGGATGCACATCGCTGGGTGTGCTTAACAGCACGGCATGAGGACGGCACCGCGCCAGAGGCAACCGGGAAAATCCGCGTCTTTGTCCCCGCCGGAGAAAGTGCTGTCTGTCGGACCCTGCTCTGCTTTGAAAACGCCGCTATCTGGGATATTGACCACCCGGAGCTCTACACTATCACTGCGGAATTAACCGACGAAGAAGTTGTGACCGACACCGCGCAAACGTTATTCGGGGTCCGGGAAATCACGGTGGATGCGAAAAACGGCTTTCGCTTGAACGGCCGCAGCCTGAAATTAAAGGGCGGCTGTATTCACGCGGACAATGGCATCTTGGGAGCCGCCTCCTATTATGACAGTGAATACCGCAAGGTCAAACTCCACAAGGAAAATGGATTCAATGCCCTGCGCTTCGCGCACAATCCCGTGTCCTCCGAAATGCTGGAAGCCTGCGATCGTCTCGGAATGCTGGTCATTGACGAGGCATTTGACACCTGGAATATGCAGAAAAATTATTATGATTTCAGTCAGTTTTTCGCGGAGGAAGGCATGCGGGAATTGGAAGCTTTTCTCCGGCGGGACCGGAATCATCCCTGCGTGGCCATCTGGAGCATCGGCAATGAGCTGGTAGAGGAGGGCGGTCTCTCGGATGGATATAAGACCAGTGCGGCTCTGGCTGCAAAAGTGAGAGAGCTGGACGCCACCCGTCCTGTCGCCGGTGCGCTCTGTTCTCTGTTCACCGGCTTGGACGACAAGGACAATGGAAAATTCTGGCAGTCCCTCATGTCCTCCGCCATGACCAATCAAGGCGCTGTCAACAATCTGGACAGTAAATACGGCAGAGCGGTCTGGGCAGATTACACCGAAGCCTTTGCCGCTCCCTGGGACATTGTGGGATATAATTACCTCAGCTATCACTATGAGGAGACAAGAGAGAAATTCCCGAACCGGATCCTTCTGGCTACAGAGAGCAAACCAAAAGAAGCAGAGGAATATTGGGGATGTGTGGAAAAATATCCATTTCTGCTGGGGGATTTTGAATGGACCAGTCACGATTACATCGGGGAGGCCGGCATCGGCAAAGTCCTCCATGTGCCGAAGGAGGAAGCAGCAAACGCGTCCCAGGCAATGAACTACAGCCAATACCCCTGGCGGCTGGCTAATACCGGAGATTTTGACCTGTGCGGCTTTGAAAAACCTCAGCTGGCCTTCAAGCGAATCCTTTGGGGAAGCAAAGAAACCTATCTCGCGGTAAAAGATTCCGCCTATCACAAAATGGTAGAATTGGTGGGACGCTACGGGTGGCCCGCCTGTGCCCACTCCTGGACATGGCCTGCAAAAGAGGGCAGTCCCACAGAGGTAGATATCTATTCTGCCGGAGAAGAAGTGGAATTGATTCTAAATGGAAGAAGTCTGGGCAGACAGCTGGTGTCTCATCATGTAGCAGCGTTCTCGATCCCCTATGAATCCGGAACACTAGAAGCCATCAGCTACGTGGAAGGAGAGGAGATCAGCCGGGATACGCTTGCCTCAGCCGGGAAGGCAGTCGGTTTGAAATTAACACCAGAACAGCCTTTCCTCTCGGCTGACGGAGAGAGTCTTTGCTTTGTACGGATCGAAGCTGTGGATGAAGCCGGTGCGCCAGTTCCCTACCTCGAGGTGAAAGCAGCCGCAAAAGCGAAAGGAGCCGCTGCTCTAATTGCCTTTGGTACCGGCAGGGGCTGCACAGAAGAAAATTATACCACAGGAGAAATCACCCTCTATCAGGGCAAGGCTCTTGCAATTCTTCGCGCCGGACTGGAAGAGGGACTTGTCACGCTGACAGTGGAGGCGGAGGGACTTTCTACCGCCTCGTTGGAACTTGAGGTAAAGCAGTGCTGTAGGGAACGGCTTTATTAAGTTCGTTTTGATTTTCAATGAATTAAAAAAGCCCGCTAAAACGTCTCTTGTAGACCATTCGCGGGCTTTTCATTTCATAAATACAATTAGGCATCCTAAAGGCAGGACCAAAGCACTCCTTCCATCCTGCCTTCAGGCTTTTATTAATGGTAGTGTCCCATATGCGTGGCATGGGGATTTACTATGACGCTGCGCCGTATGTGGCGCATGATCGTCCACTCAAAAGCGCATTACATCATGCCGGGATCGCCCTGGGGCACCGGCGGCGCCGGTTCCTTGATATCGGCGACGACTGCCTCTGTGGTCAGGAAGCTGGCGGCGACACTGGTGGCGTTCTGAAGCGCCGTCCTGGTCACTTTCACCGGATCCAGGATGCCGGCCTTCACCATATCCACATACTCTTCTTTATAGACATCAAAGCCGATTCCCGGCTCTGCCTCTTTCACCTTATTGATAATGACAGCGCCTTCCAAGCCAGCATTCGCCGCAATGAAATACAGCGGAGATTCCAGCGCCTTCATCACAATATTGGCACCGGTCTTCTCGTCTCCCTCCAGGCCTGATACCACCTGGGCGACTTCCTTTATTGCGTGAATGTAAGCCGAGCCGCCGCCAGCGATAATGCCCTCTTCCACAGCAGCCTTGGTGGCAGCCAGAGCATCCTCCATCCGCAGTTTTGCTTCCTGCATCTCGGTCTCTGTCGCGGCGCCAACCCGAATAACCGCAACGCCACCGGCCAATTTCGCCAGGCGCTCCTGCAGCTTTTCTTTATCAAAATCAGAAGTAGTGTCCTCGATCTGGGCACGAATCTGCGCAATCCTAGCCTGAATGGCAGCCTTATCGCCTTCGCCGTCCACGATAATGGTGTTCTCTTTCTGCACCTTCACGGATTTGGCACGTCCCAGCTGATCCAATGTCGCTTCCTTCAGATCCAGACCCACCTCATCGGAGATCACGGTACCGCCGGTTAAAATGGCGATATCTTCCAGCATCGCTTTTCTCCGTTCACCATAGCCAGGTGCCTTCACTGCAACAACAGAAAAAGTACCGCGCAGCTTGTTGACGATCAGTGTGGTGAGTGCCTCTCCCTCTACATCCTCAGCAATGATGAGGAGTCTGGCACCTGCCTGTACCACCTGCTCCAGCAGCGGAAGGAGTTCCTGAATGCTGCTCAGCTTCTTGTCAGTAATCAGGATGTACGGATTCTCCAGATTGGCCTCCATCTTATCCATATCGGTGCACATGTAAGCGGAAACATAACCGCGGTCAAATTGCATGCCTTCCACCAGATCCAGCTCTGTGTGCATTGTCTTGGACTCTTCAATGGTGATGACACCGTCTTTGGAGACCTTCTCCATGGCATCCGCGACCATCTCGCCTACCTCGTCTTCCCCTGCGGAAATAGCGGCAACCCGGGCGATCTGATCTTTGCCGGTCACGTTGCTGCTCATCTTGATGATGGCATCCACAGCGGCATCCGTGGCCTTCTTCATTCCTTTGCGCAGCACGATAGGATTCGCGCCGGCTTCCAGGTTCTTCATTCCTTCCTGAATCATGGCCTGCGCCAGAACAGTCGCGGTCGTGGTGCCATCGCCTGCTACATCATTGGTCTTCGTGGCGACTTCTTTCACCAACTGAGCACCCATATTCTCGAACGGATCCTCCAAAGAAATTTCCTTGGCAATGGTCACACCGTCATTGGCAATGAGGGGAGTGCCGTATGTCTTATCCAGAACTACATTTCTCCCTTTGGGCCCCAAAGTAACTCTCACCGTATTCGCCAGCTGATCAACGCCGCTCGCCAACGCCTTCCTCGCGTCAGTACCATATTTTAATTCCTTTGCCATAATAATTCACTCCTCCTGCCTTAGTCTTCTTCTACGATCGCAACGATGTCGCTCTGCTTTACTACGATGTAGGTCTCTTCTCCCAGCTTCACATCTGTGCCGGCATATTTGGAATAAATCACCTTATCGCCGACCTTGCATGGTGACTTCCTTGCCATCCACGACACCACCCGGTCCAACGGCAATCACTTCTGCCTGCTGCGGCTTCTCCTGGGCGGAACCCGGCAGCACAATGCCGGATTTGGTCGTCTCTTCTGCTTCCATCTGCTTCACGACAACTTTATCGCCTAACGGTACTAATTTCATAGGACATCCTCCTTGTCTAAAGGTGTATTTTGTTGTTTATTGTTAGCACTCTAAATATCTGAGTGCTAACAGGCTATACTATAGTCCCCCTTTTCCGGTTTGTCAATAGGGATACTCAAATTTTTTTAAAATTTTTCGCATTATTTTCCCGCCAGTATCTGGTCAATTCCCTTTTCAGAGATATTGTGCAACGTCCGCTCCACATGTTCCTGGGCCAATGCCTCGGCTCGGTCCGTATCGTGATTCTTCAGCGCGACCAAAATAGCGTAGTGCTCTCGGTTACAGGCTCGCGCCCTCTCCTGTGATCCAAGGGAGGCCTCCCGAATCCGGTGGACATAGCTGTGATAATTGGCGAGAATGTGCTTTAACATTCTGCTTCCGCACGCGTCGTACAAAATTCCGTGAAATTGATTATCCAATTCCACCAATTGATCCAAATTTCCCCGCTTGATGTGATAATCCGACAGGAAAATAACGCCATCCATCTCCTCCAGCTGTGCCTGTGTCAGCTGTTCACATGCCCAGCGGGCACAAAGCCCCTCCAGGCGGGAACGGATGGCATAGATATCCTGCACATCTTTGCCGGTAATCCCCTTCACATATGCTCCCTTATTGGGGATTATGGTGACAAGGCCTTCCAGTTCCAGCTGACGCAGCGCTTCCCGCACTGGAGTCCTGGAGACTCCCAGCTCTTTTCCCAGTGTCACTTCCCGCAATTCTTCCCCGGATTGATATCGTCCGTCTAGAATTCCGTCTCGGATCTGTTCAAATACTTGACCGCGAAGGCTTCCCTTATCGAGATCTTCCCAAGCCTGCATTTCTATTGACTGCCTCCCTACTTGCAATTTTCTGCCACAAAATTCTGCTGCGATTCCCCGTCTCCAAGAACAAAAATAGAAACTCTTCCTACTTTATAAGGGCGGTCCACAACGCAAGGGAAAGAAACCACCTGGTGCCACAGTTCCGTCTTTTCAGCTCATGAAAGCGAGATCCCTAATTTATCAGAGTATTCTCCGATAATAGTAGTCAATTCTGCGTCCGTGATCACCGTCACCCTGCCGTCGTCATACTGCCGGTCCACCCACTCCTTTACCTTCTGCACAAGGGGATTGGTTTTCTCCAATGCCTTCTCGTCCTTCAGATGGTAGTAACTATTGATCCAATGTGCAATTCCGGCCAGACCGGAAGTGTTGGAAATCGCCACCCGTGCCGGACGGTTCAGAAATTTCTCCGTGTCAAAAATATTGTAAATCTCCTCATTTTTCATCAACCCGTCGGCGTGAATTCCCGCCCTGGTCACATTGAAATTCCTGCCCACAAAAGGTGTCCGGGACGGCACCCGATAATCCAGCTCGTGCTCGTAATACTCCGCCATCTCTGTGATGACGGTAGTGTCCATTCCATCCAGTGTTCCCTTCAGCTGGGCATATTCAAAGACCATCGCCTCCAGCGGCGTATTGCCGGTCCGCTCTCCGATTCCGAAAATCGTTGCATTCACCCCACAGGCACCATACAGCCATGCTGTGGTGGAATTGCTGACTGCCTTATAAAAATCATTATGTCCATGCCACTCCAGCAATTCGCTGGGTACATCCGCATGGGTGATGAGGCCGTAAATAATGCCCGGAACAGAGCGGGGAATCACCGCGCCGGGATAATTGACACCATATCCCATCGTATCACACGCCCGGATCTGTACTGGAATCTGATATTCTTTGCTCAATTTCATCAATTCCAGACAAAAAGGAATCACGAATCCGTAAATATCAGCTCTGGTGATGTCCTCCAGGTGACAGCGTGCCGAGATCCCTGTCTCCAGGCACTCCCGCACAATATTCAGATAATGCTCCATAGCCTGTCTGCGGGTCATATTCATCTTATAAAAAATATGATAGTCCGAGCAGGAAACCAGAATTCCGGTCTGCCGCATTCCCATATCTTTTACCAGCTGAAAATCCTTTTTATTTGCCCGAATCCACGAAGTCACTTCCGGGAATTCATACCCCCGCTCCATACATTTATAGACCGCATCCCGGTCTTTCTTACTGTAGAGGAAGAATTCGCTCTGCCGGATCAATCCCTTTGGCCCGCCCAACCGGTGAAGCATGTCATACAGCGTCACGATCTGTTCGGTGGTATAGGGTGTCCTGGACTGCTGTCCATCCCGGAATGTGGTGTCTGTGATCCAGATCTCCTTGGGCATATTATGCGGCACTACTCTGTCATTGAACGCAATCTTCGGCACTTCATCATAGGGGAACAAATTGCGGAACACGTTGGGTGACTCCACATCAACCAGCGGATACATGAACTCCTCCAGTTTCAGCAGATTATTGTTTGGATTCATCGTTACTTTTCTATCTTGCATGCTATCTTCCTCCTTCCCATGCCGCCGGCAAATTTCACAGACCAGGCATTCTAAATTTCTATCGTCAGCGGCATGATTAGGTTCATCTTGATTTTCAATGAATTCTACATTTAAAAACCACCTTATAGTTCAAGATGAAGTGCCAAATGTCGTTAACTATAAATTCCCTTCCCCTTGTTCGGACGATTCTGAAATCCCCTGAAATCGCCATCGCCCTCTTCTTTTTCCTCTGCGCCGGGTCATTTTTGCCGCACGGTTGTATCATTGTATACAGTTATACGATACGTGTCAACCACTTTCCAATGAATAGAGCCCCCTCACCATTTTATGGTAAAATTATTCATGGAGCATGAAGTACATTTTTAGTTTTCGCATCTGGAAATTTTGTTCTATTGACTGTTGTTCTCTAGAAGTGGGAAGATCTCTCTGGTATTTTCAATGCTGTAACTTTCTTTTTTCGATTTAAATATCAAATTTGCCATAAGCCGAGGCTCTCTGTATTCTTTAATCTGAGCTGCGGAAATAGGAAAGGAACCATTTGCTTCAATACTGACGTAAGATATCATATTTCTCAAACAGTTTTTCCCATGCTCCATCATTAAGGCTGACATTACTCATAATTTCTGACAACTACCTCATCTACATCTCCGCGTTTGCTTGCATTCGAGTTAATTGCTCGCTTTGCTTGAACAATTGTTATTTTATATTCAGAATACAGATCCAAAATAAAAGGAGTCGCCGAATTCGAAAGCATAAATTTTATGCCGCGCATATTCAGCTCGTCACAATTTTCTTTTAACCTAATTTGTTCCTCTTTCGAAAATCCTCTTTTCGAATAACCCGTAAAATTTGAAGTTTCAGAAACAGAGTCATAAGGAGGATCAAGATAAACAAATGTCTCTTTACCTATGTTCTTTAATACCTCCGCATAATCCAAAGAGGAAAAAGTAACTTTTGCTGTATTGAAATATGCGTTGACAGCACGCAATACAGGTTCATTTACGATATTTGGATTGCGATAATTTCCGAAAGGAGAATTAAACTCCCCTGCATTGTTTACACGATGAAGGCCGTTGTAACAAGTTTTATTCAAATACAAAAGTCGTGCAGCCCTTTTGACATCTGTTAGCTGGGCATACTTTTGTTTATCTCTATCCCAATCTCGGACTGAAAATAGAAGAAATCGGGCTCATTCTTATATCTTATATCTCTTCAGTTCCTCAAGCAACTCTTCAATCTTATCCCTTATCACTGTATAGACACATATCAGGTCGGAATTAATGTCATTAACATAAGCTATTTTGGGTTGTAAATAAAAGAGTAATGCTCCTCCACCCACAAATGGCTCACAATACGACAAAACCTTTTGCGGCAGCAAAGGAGAGAAGGTCTCGATTAACTGCCTTTTGCCACCTACCCATTTCAAAGCAGGGGCAACGAGCTTGTTTTTTTCACGATAGACACCTCCTGTTATTCCCTGTCGGGGCATAAAACCTTGCTTTTGACAGGTGAATATCATCCGCCTGGGTCTGATAGGAAACGAACATCTCCATATTTTTCGCTGAATTACCGGTTGCAGAAAGAAACGAACCCAGGAATCATCTCTGTGTATCCTCCTTAAGGTAATTCA
>CAZROZ010000045.1:10698-10808 GCA_964601745.1 uncultured Lachnospiraceae bacterium
ATAGCCTTGAATCTCTCATACTTTGCACGAATTTTCGCAGCCTCATCCGCAATATTGTCATCAATCCTTATGATTTCTGTATTCGTATCGTTCAGCAATCCATAAAACAT
>CAZROZ010000046.1:0-10801 GCA_964601745.1 uncultured Lachnospiraceae bacterium
TACAGCGCATGGAGTTGCCTTGCCGATTTCCATGAGCAACGCATGGAGTTACTTTGCTGATTTCCATGTGCAGCGCATGGAGTTATTCCCGTATCATCTTATCATTTCATGTTGGACCGGACTTTCTCCGGTAAATGGAGTTACGCTATGAATCTTGAATATCGCATGGGGATTGATGTGGGCTCCACCACCGTCAAGGTAGTGCTCCTGGATCCCGAGAATCATTTATTGTTCTCCAAATACGAACGGCATCTGGCCGATATCTCCGGCGTCCTCGCCCGGATTCTGGCAGAAGCGGCACAAACCGTTCCGGACGGCGTAGTTTATCCTGTGATCACCGGTTCTGGCGGTATGGGGCTTTCTACCCATCTGGGCATTCCTTTTGTCCAGGAAGTGGTGGCTGTCGCTACCGCGCTGAAAGAAAAAGCGCCTCAGACCGACGTCTGTATCGAACTGGGCGGGGAGGATGCGAAAATCATCTATTTCACCGGCGGTGTAGAACAGCGGATGAACGGCATCTGCGCGGGGGGAACCGGATCTTTCATTGATCAGATGGCGACTCTTCTAGAGACGGATGCCGCCGGTCTCAATGCGTACGCTGCCCACTATGAAAGTATTTATCCCATTGCCGCGAGATGCGGCGTCTTCGCGAAATCTGATATTCAGCCCCTAATCAATGACGGCGCAACCAAACCGGATCTGGCGGCTTCCATTTTCCAGGCAGTCGTGAATCAGACCATCAGCGGTCTCGCCTGTGGAAAGCCCATTCGGGGGAACGTGGCCTTCTTGGGTGGGCCTCTCACTTTCCTGCCGGAATTGCGCAAAGCCTTTGTGCGGACGCTGCATCTGACGCCGGAACAGACTATCGTGCCCGAAAATGCCTGTCTCTTTGCCGCCATCGGCTGCGCCATGAACAGTCAAAAGGAGCCCGCCTCCGCCACGACACTGCACGAAATGGCGGAAAAATTCGCGGCAGGCATCAAACTTGACGCCGATGCAGCCCGGACCGCACCGCTCTTTTCCTCCCAGGAGGAATATGACGCATTCTGCGCCAGGCATAACCGGTATCATGTGGAAAAAGGGGATCTTGCCCGGTATCACGGGAATTGTTATCTGGGCGTGGACTCCGGCTCTACCACGACAAAGGTGGCTCTCGTCGGAGAAGATGGACAACTCCTCTATTCTTTCTACAGCGGAAATAACGGAAATCCCATTGAGACGGCAAAAAAAGCGCTGCTGGACATCTATGACAAGCTGCCAAAAGGCGCTGTCATCGTGCGCTCCTGTTCCACCGGATACGGGGAGGAGCTGATGAAAGCTGCGTTCCGCCTGGATGAGGGTGAGGTAGAGACTGTGGCCCACTACCGGGCGGCAGCCTTCTTCAATCCTCATGTCGACTGCATCCTGGACATCGGCGGACAGGATATGAAATGTATCAAGATTCGCGATGGTGCCATCGACAGTGTCCAGTTGAACGAGGCCTGCTCCTCCGGCTGCGGCTCTTTCATCGAGACGTTCGCCAAATCCCTGGGTTACCAGGTGGAGGACTTTGCGAAAATGGCACTGTTCGCCCCTGCCCCAGTGGATTTGGGATCCCGCTGCACGGTTTTCATGAATTCAAAGGTCAAGCAGGCCCAGAAGGAAGGCGCCGACGTGGCTGAAATTTCTGCTGGTCTCGCCTATTCTGTCATCAAAAACGCATTGCTGAAAGTCATTAAACTCACAGACCCGAAAGATCTGGGCACACAGATCGTGGTGCAGGGCGGCACTTTTTACAACGATGCCATTCTGCGTGCTTTTGAGCTCATCTCCGGGTGTGAGGCCATTCGCCCGGACATTGCTGGGATCATGGGGGCTTTTGGCGCCGCACTGATCGCCAGAGACCATGCGGCGGACACTGCTTTCTCATCCGCGGAACTATCCGACACAGGTCCGAAAGAGGTGTCTCCTCTGGCAGAAAGCGCTTTCTCATCCACAAAAGAATCCGGCATTCCTTCCACCAGAGCGTCAATGGAAGCTGTCTCCTGCGTCACCAGCTCTCTTCTCTCAGCGCGAGAATTAAGGGAATTATATTATCAAACCACCACTGCCCGCTGTCAGGGATGCACCAACCATTGCCATCTGACCATCAATCAATTTGCGGGCGGAAGGCGCTATATTTCCGGAAACCGCTGTGAACGGGGACTGGGCAGAGAACGCACCCACAAAGAAATCCCCAATTTATTTGAATACAAGAAGAAACTGCTTTTTTCCTATGAGCCCCTGCCTATCGACCAGGCCCCCCGGGGAGTGGTAGGCATCCCCCGTGTGCTGAATTTGTATGAGGATTACCCGTTCTGGTTCACCTTTTTCACCAAGTTGGGATATCGGGTCATCCTCTCGAAGGAATCAGACCGGGGCATTTATGAACTGGGCATGGAATCCATTCCCAGTGAGTCTGAGTGCTATCCGGCAAAATTGGTTCACGGGCACATCAGCTATCTGATCCGGGAAAAAGTTCCGTTCATTTTTTATCCCTGTGTGCCCTATGAGCGGCTGGAGACGCCGGAGGCCAGCAATCATTACAACTGCCCCATTGTCACCTCGTATGGGGAAAATATTAAAAATAACGTGGAGGAACTGCGAAATGGCTCTATTCGCTTTGCCAATCCTTTCCTTTCCTTTGAAAGTGAGAAAATCCTCACCCACAGACTCATAGAGCTCTTTGCCGACACGGGGGAATGCACAAAGGAAGAGGTCACAGAAGCCGCCGCCGCAGGGTGGAAAGAGCTCCTCCTGGTCCGGGATAAAATTGCCAAGGCCGGGGAAGAGACTCTAGCCTACATGGAGCGGACTCACACCCGCGGCATTGTGCTGGCGGGCCGCCCCTACCATCTGGACCGGGAAGTCAATCACGGCATTCCGGAACTTCTCAATTCCTATGGCGTGGCGGTTTTGACGGAGGATTCCATCGCCCATCTGGGGCAAGTCGATCGTCCCCTGCTGGCACGGGATCAGTGGATGTATCACTCCCGTCTGTACAAAGCGGCTTCCTTTGTCCGCACTAGGCGGGATCTGGATTTGATTCAGCTCAATTCCTTCGGCTGTGGTCTGGATGCCATCACCACGGATCAGGTGAATGATATTCTCACCAAGAGCGGCAAAATTTACACGGTGCTAAAGATCGATGAAGTGAACAATCTGGGCGCGGCCAAAATCCGCATCCGCTCGCTTTTGTCCGCTATCGCCGATCGAGAGCGAAAGCACGTGCCTTTGAAACAGGTGAACACCGCCCATCATCGGGTGATTTTCACAAAGGAAATGCGCAAGATTGACACCATCCTCTGTCCCGAGCTGTCTCCCATCCACTTTGACATCATGGAACCCGCGTTTCAGTCCTGCGGTTACAAAATCGAACTGCTGCGCAATGAGGGCAAAGGCGCGGTGGACATGGGTTTAAAATATGTCAATAACGATGCCTGCTATCCTTCTGTGATTGTCGTCGGTCAGATCATGTCCGCTCTGTTGTCTGGAAAATACGACCCTGACCGGACAGCCATCATTATCACCCAGACTGGGGGTGGCTGCCGGGCGACAAATTATGTGGGATTCATCCGCCGGGCTCTGCAGAAAGCAGGGATGAGCCAAGTACCGGTGATCTCCCTGAGCGCCGGCATTGAGACAAATCCCGGACTGCGCATCTCCCCAAAGCTTCTAAACCGCCTGATGCAGGGCGTGATTTACGGGGACTTGTTCCAGACACTGGTCTATCGGACCAGGCCCTATGAGGCGATCCCCGGCTCTGTCAATGCCCTCCATGAGAAATGGGCAGCTGTCTGCAAGCGGGATATCACGCGGGGGGATCTGGTGAAATTTAACCGAAACGTCCGGGATATCGTCAGAGAATTTGACAGCATTCCGCTGCGGGATGTGAAGAAGCCCCGGGTGGGCATCGTGGGGGAGATTCTGGTGAAATTTCTTCCCGCCGCGAACAATCATCTGGTGGAAGAGCTGGAGGCAGAAGGAGCAGAGGCAGTCGTTCCGGAATTGACAGGATTTTTTCTATATTGCGCTTATAATTCAAATTTCAAAGCAAAATATCTGGGAAAGCCCAAGAGAGGTGCTCTCCTCGGCAATATAGGAATTGGAATCATCGAGAAATACCACCGGGGGATGAAACAGGCGCTGAAAAAAAGTGAACGCTTTACACCGCCTGCCTCAATCAGCACGCTGGCCTCCTATGCGGCGCCGATTGTCTCTAATGGCAATCAGACCGGGGAAGGTTGGTTCCTGACAGGGGAGATGGTGGAATTGATTCAATCCGGCGTGCCGAATATTGTCTGTACCCAGCCTTTTGCCTGCCTGCCAAACCATGTAGTCGGAAAAGGCGTGATCAAGGAACTGCGCCGTCAATACCCGCAGGCTAATGTGGTCGCGGTGGACTACGATCCGGGTGCCAGCGAGGTGAATCAAATCAACCGGATCAAACTGATGCTCTCCACCGCGAAGGAGCGAATGCGGGAGTGAACTCCCATGCTCCACATATAGGGCACCACCACGAATGAAAGCCCACAAGCAGGGCATGACAAAGGGCAGCGACTCTCGACCCATGACATCTTTCCAGTCTTGGATCAAGGGTCTCTGCCCTCTTTTCTTCTTTTTTCATGCAGTCTTCCGCATTTCATGCAGTCTTCCGCAAAGGGACGCTTCCCGGCACGATTTCGTTGCCAGAGGTCTTTTCCCCCTGTATTTGTCCTCTCACGGCAGATCCGGCACAGTCCGGCCTGTTAAACTTATCCTCTCACGGCAGATCCGGCACAGTCCAGTCGATGGGCTCCACCCCGTGTTCTGCCAAAAAAGCATTGGTCTGACTAAAATGCTTGCACCCAAAAAACCCCCGATAGGCCGACAGCGGACTGGGGTGCGGCGCTTTTAAAATCAAATGATTTGGGTTGTGCAGCAGCGCCGCCTTTCTCTGGGCAGGCGCACCCCAGAGCAGAAATACGATGGGGCGATCCTCCCGATCCACTGCCTCTAGGATGGCATCCGTGAACTGTTCCCAGCCTTTTCCCTGATGGGAATTGGGCTGATGCGCCCGCACCGTCAGCACCGTGTTCAGCATCAGCACCCCCTGCTTCGCCCAGCATTCCAGGCAACCGTGATGAGGAATGGGACAGCCCAGGTCATCGTGCAATTCCTGATAAATGTTGGCCAGAGAAGGCGGAATCTCCACCCCCGGCTTCACGGAAAAGCAGAGCCCGTGTGCCTGTCCCTCCCCGTGATAGGGATCCTGCCCCAGGATCACTGCCTTCACCTCATGGAGCGGCGTCAAGTGCAGGGCATTGAAAATATCATCTGATTTTGGAAAAATCTGTCTGGTCGCATACTCCTGCCGGACAAATTGATACAGCTCTCTGTAATAATCCTTCTTAAATTCCGGTGCCAGAGGGGTAAGCCAGTCGTTGGCAATCGCACTCATAACTTTTTCCTCATTTCTAAATGGATGTCAGGCAAAACTGCTTGAAGATGCTTTCTATTTTCGAACCAGCATCCCATCACAGACCTTTTGCAGAATACACTTCACTTGGAGAGACGCTTCTTATAGGGAACGACATGATTCCCATCGTTTTGATTGGTATCTTAGTGTCCCCTCGATCCTTGAGCGTGAAATTTTCAATGTCGTTCACGACAGAATCTCACGCCTCCAGCAGAATAGTGAACGGCCCGTCATTGCACAGGGAGACCTCCATCTTCGCTCCGAACGTCCCCGTCTGCACATCGCGGATCCGGGTACGCAGCTGTTTCACGAAGTACAGGTAGAGTTCCTTCGCCCGTTCGGGGGAACCTGCCTTGGTAAAGCTGGGTCGATTTCCCTTTCTGCAGTCCGCGTAGAGGGTGAATTGAGACACCACCAGCAGCGAACCGCCAATATCCAGCAAAGAGAGATTGGTCTTTCCCTCCGGGTCCGCATTGATCCGCAGTTTCACCAATTTATCCGCTAATCTTTCCGCCATTTCCTCGGTATCGCCTTCCCCCGCGCCGAACAAAACCAGATATCCCCTGCCGATTGACGCCGTCTGCACTCCGTCGATGGTCACTGACGCCTGTGTCACCCGCTGAATCACCAGCCGCATCCCGCTCCCTCCTGTCATCCATCCTCGTGTCTCATCGATCCGCCCCTTAATCGAGACGCACGGAAATACCACGGCGCCGCAAATACGCTTTGACCTCCGCAATTTCCAGTTCTTTATAGTGAAAAAGGGACGCTGCCAACACAGCATCCGCGCCACCTATCGTCAAGGCATCATAAAAATGCTCCAGCTTCCCCGCGCCGCCGGACGCGATCACCGGCACCGGCACCACATCTGCCACCGCCCGGGTCAGCTCCAGATCATACCCATTTTTCGTGCCATCGCAGTCCATACTGGTCAGCAAAATCTCACCGGCGCCCAGTTCACACACCCGCTTCGCCCACCAGACCGCGTCGATTCCCATGTCTACCCGGCCGCCGTTTTTGTAAATATTCCAGCCGCTGCCATCCGCCCGTCGTTTCGCGTCGATGGCTACCACCACACATTGGCTGCCGAATTTCTCCGCAGCCTCCTGAATCAGTGACGGGTTCAGAATCGCGGCTGTATTCACCGAAACTTTGTCCGCTCCCTCCCGCAGAATCAGGCGAAAATCCTCTACGGAGGTGACACCGCCGCCCACCGTGAAGGGGAGGAACACCCGCTCTGCCACCCGGCGCACCATATCCAGTTTCGTCTTTCTGGCATCCGACGAAGCCGTGATGTCCAGGAAAACCAGCTCATCGGCTCCCGCCGCGTCATAAGCCGCCCCCACTTCCACCGGATCTCCGGCATCTTTCAGATTCACAAATTGAATCCCTTTGACCACCCGTCCGCCGTTCACATCCAGACAGGGAATGATTCTCTTCGTAAACACGTCCGTTTCTCTCCTGAAACACGTCTATCGTTGACGGCACAATCCTTTCTCTTTGGATTCAGTGGAAGTCTACGTTTTTATTGGCGACTGATAATCCAAAGTGAAATTTTTAATGCCGTTAAGTCTAGTTCTCTCTCAAAACTTTACTCGCAGGAAATTGTCTAAAATCCGCAGACCTGTCTCTCCGCTTTTTTCCGGGTGAAACTGACACGCAAAAATGTTGCCCCGCTCCACTGCCGCATGGATCGTCACACCGTACCGGGTCACCGCCGCCACATCTTCTTCCCGCTGCGCCATCAGATAATAAGAATGCACAAAATAGACATACGGGTGTGCCGGCAGTCCCGCGAACAGGGAAGCACCCGGTTTCACCGTCAAATCATTCCAGCCCATGTGAGGGATCTTTAAATTTCCCTGGGCCGGAATCCGCAAAATCCTGCCCGGCAGAATTCCGAGTCCCGCCACACCGGGTGATTCCTCGCTGGAGGAAAATAGCAGCTGCAGTCCCAGGCAGATTCCAAGAAATGGCACGCCCTGCCCTATCACTTGAGAGATGACTTCCGGGAGTCCATATTCTCCCAGTCTCGCCATGGCATCCCCGAACGCGCCCACCCCCGGCAGTATCACATGGTCTGCCGCGAGAATCTGCGCCGGCTCTCTGGTAATCAGCGGCTCGCCCCCAAGTTTCAGCACGGCTTTTTCTACACTCTTCAGATTTCCTGCGTCATAATCGATTATCGCTACCATGAAATCTCTCCCTGCCTTTTTTCATTTTCCCGCCATACTGGACCGCCTTTTATCGGCAGGATCGCGTTTTTTCTCTCGCTCTTTTTCCTCACGCAGTTCCCACCCTCTTTTTTCCTCACGCAGATCCCGCTCCCACCGCAGCAATCCTCTCCGTCCACTCATAAGGATCCATGGCAAAGCGCAGACATTTCCCCGCCAGTTCCACCGGCGTCTGGGAAAGAGTCTTATGGACCCGGATGAGCCTTGCTCTCTCATTCAGATAGGTCATCTTCTCAAACGGCCAGCGAATCACTGTGGGCTGTGCCAGATTTTCGCCCAATTCCAGAAAAAGTGCCTTCCGGCGCAGCGTCCCGGAAAGCCAGTCCAGATACCGCTTCCAATCCGGCAGGTATCCCTCCTCCCGATAGGCTATGCCTTCCTCTCGCACCGCAAAGGCAAGCGGCGCCCCGCAGTGAGGGCATGGGGGGAATGCTCCCTTGGGGGAAAGCCAGTCCTCGGATAACTGTTCCCAGTCCTTTTCCAGCTCCCGCTCTTCATACCAAGTCTCCTGACAGCCGGCACTGCACTGCAGACGATCCTCTCTCCCGCAGGGCAGTACCATCCGATCTGTGGGAAATCCCGCATAGGGCAGCAGGCCGTCGGTCACGGTGGAAATCAAGAAACTGTCTTTCCCTGCCAGTAATTTCTGCAACGGAGCAAAACGAAGTTTTAATTTCTCTGGATGCTGGTGATAATAGCGCTGCCGCAGCAACCTTTGAAGCGGAGAAGAAAGGGGGAGCGCAACGGACTCTTTTGACTGAAAAGAGGACAAATTCCGGTTTTGTTCTATCGACTGCTCACCGACTGCTCTCTCCTCCAGTCTCTGTAAAAGGGAAGGAGGCAGTTCCTCCCGCATTTTGCGGCGCAGTTCCTCGCTCTCCACAAAGTACCCGGGACCGATCCCAACTGCCACCAGCTCCGCATCCGCGATCCAATCGGCTGCCTCCTTAAAAGATAGCTCCCCTGTCATGATGCGATTTCCTTCCTCTTCCTGACAGGTGGCATCATCAATGTGGTCCCCATATTACTTCCTCCGGATTTTCCTCATGCGGTCCAATCACTTTCTCCATATAGATCATATCGTACCAATGTCCGAATTTACACCCGCATTTGTGAAATTCCCCTGCCTTTTTAAATCCCATATGGGCATGAAATTCCGCGCTGTTTCGGGTCACATAGACATCGGGGACAGTCGGCCAGGCAATGCAGGCGTACAGGTTTTGGATTCCCATCTTCGCCAGCCGCGCCTCCATCGCCTCATAGAGCAGCCGTCCCAAGCCCTGTTTTACAAAAGCGCGGTCCACATAGATAGACAATTCACAGGACCAATCGTACGCCGCTCTGTTTATGAACGGTCCCGCGTACGCATATCCCAGAATTTTCCCCTCCTGCTCCGCCACCAGGTAAGGATACCGCTCGGTCACGGTCAGGATCCGCCGCTGAAATTCCTCCAGGGAGGGGACTTCATACTCGAAAGAAATTGCGGTATTTTTAACATACCAGGCATAGATCTCCACCAGGCGTGCCGCGTCTTCTACCACAGCATCCCTAATCACCGCGTGTGCCATCACGTCACCCTCGTCTCTCTTCTCCTCAGATTTTAAGCCTACTGCTTCGCCGCTTTCCTGCCCACATCGAAATGGTATTTCACAATCCCCAGATCCACGCCGGAGAATGGCCCCTTCTTGTCCTCAAATGTCACTGACCCGTCCTCATTCAGTTTGATCAGGAATTTCTGCTGATTGATGGCGGTGGGAGCGAGAAGCGCAGCCTCTACCCCTTTCACAAACCAGGCTGGCATTTCCCCTTTTGCTTCTGTCACCTGCTCTATCGTCTTTGAGCGATGTGGTTTCCCGGAATTTGCGCCGTAACCAATGGCAATCACAATCACCAACCGCTCTTTCTCACCGATGACTGCCGCCACGTTTTTTGCCTCAAAGGTGCCTGCCCAACAGGTATTGAGTCCCAGCTGTTGCGCAAAAAGCACGATCTTTTCCCCGAAATATCCCACTCTCTCTTCCAGATCCGGGCTCTCAGGTCCCACACAGGCGATCACACTCGGCGCACTGCTCAAGCCCATCATACGGCTGAGCATTCTTCCAAAGGTTTTTCCTGCGTCCCGCAACAACTGAATATGCAGACCGCTCTCCTGATTACACGCCGCGATAAATGTCTCCAGCCGCAGAGCTTTCTCCTCTTCTATCGGCTTGGACAGATAGGATCGGACCGAATGTCTCTGCAAAATAGCCTCTAATTCTGTCATCTTCACGCACTCCTTCCCGCGTCCAAGTGATTCTCACGCTTTTCTCTCTTTATTACCTCGTGTTTTGACACTCCCGCGATAGAAATTCTCATGATAGAAAATCCAGTCGTTTTCTACTCGTTTTCCACTTCCTCCTGTTTTCTACTCATTTTCCACTTCCACCTGACAGGCTTTCATGGCAAAGAGGGCATTCTCGTGACTCTCCCTGGAAACCCCCGCGCAGCAGGACGCGTCCACCACGATCCTGGCTTCCGACAGAGCGGCTTTCGCCAGCAATACATTGGAAATGACACAAATGTCCGTACAAAGTCCAATCACGGAAATGTCCGTATATCCTCTATCCGTGAGGAAATCTGCGAGTTCCATTGATCCAAAGGTCGGCTTCTCAAATGTCCGTACATATTTATTATTTTCCTCTAACGCGGTGCGTATCTCTGGATTGAGTTCCCAGCCTTTGGTTCCTTTGATGCAGTGGGGGACTGGAAGTTTCCTCCCCTCCTGAGTCGAGAGATAATCCGAGCCATGGGTATCCATTGTACAGACTATCTCTCCATCAAACGCCCTGATTTTCTTCGCCGCATCAGGCACAATGGCAGCTGCTTCCTTTGTTCCCAGTGCCCCATCGATAAAATCATTCTGCATGTCCACCACGATCAATACCTTTTTCTCACCCATGATCTTCCTCTTTTCTGTTCTTTTGTTTTTGGCAAAAAAAATTTCCTTTCCGCCAGCCCATTGCGGCCGAGATTTCAAAAAATCGAGTAGAGCCCTGCTCGTCGCGTGACTCACGCACTGGACAGCACACTTGCTGCGGAATACTTGCTGGGC
>CAZROZ010000047.1:0-10615 GCA_964601745.1 uncultured Lachnospiraceae bacterium
GCAGATATTGTACCAGTTCATGATTCGCGTTCAACACCAGAGTCTGTTCTTCCGGGATACCGTCCTCACTCATGCCGTAGATCCGCATCATCTCCTGCATTCTGCGGCTCTCCTCAGATAAGGTGATCATCGCGGAGACATTGGCATTTTTCAGGCGCTCCACTTTCACCGTGAGCTTTTCCTTCTGCAGCTGTTTGTTGAACAGGGCGGACAGTTTCTCCTCCGCATCCTTTAACGACTCGGCAGTCCCTTCCTCCCGGAAAGTATCTGTCAGATCGGCATCGATTCGCTGGAATTTGATATCCTCCCGCTTGCTCTCCACCAGGGACATAAACGGCGGATCGATATTCGTCTCCATTATCACCGCATTTTGTCCCTGCTCCTTGAACATCTTGATGTACTGACTCTGCTGTACCGGGTCTGTGACATAATAGAGAATTGTGGGCTTCTTCTCCGGCTCTTCCTCTTCCAGATCTTCTGATTCCCCATTCTCATCTACCACTTCCGTCTCTGCGGTTTCCGCCGCTGGTGTCTCTTCTGATTTCCCGGATTCCTCGGTTGCGGCTTCTGATTTCGGATTCGCGGGCTCTTCAGCAGACTTCTTCTCTGCGGGTTCTGCCTCCGGAGTCTCCTTCGTTTTCCCGGCTTCCTCCGCTGTGGCTTCCGGCTCAGGATTCGCGGATTCTTCTTTGGCTTCTTTTTGCTCTCCAGTATCTTCTGCCCCCGCGGTTTCCGCCGCTTTCGCTTCTTCCTCCGGCTTCGGCACCAGATCGGATAGGAGCAGATACTTTCCGTCCAGATCTTTATACAGGATATAATCCATCATTCTGTCACAGAATTTTTCATCCTTTAGACAGCCATATTTCAGGAAAGGATGGATGTCATCCCAGTATTTCTCATAATTTTCCCGCTCCACTTTGCACATCCCGGTCAATTTATCCGCCACTTTCCGGGAAATGTAATCGGCGATCTTTTTGACAAAGCCGTCATTCTGGAGTGCACTGCGGCTCACATTCAGCGGCAGATCCGGGCAGTCAATCACGCCTTTGAGCAGGAGCAGAAATTCCGGAATCACTTCCTTGATATTGTCCGCGATGAAGACCTGATTGTTGTACAATTTGATGGTTCCCTCAATGGAATCGTACTCGGTATTGATTTTCGGGAAGTACAAGATTCCCTTCAGGTGGAACGGATATTCCATATTCAGATGAATCCAGAACAGCGGTTCCTTGTAATCATGGAAGACATGGCGATAGAAGGTCTTATACTCTTCCTCCGTGCAGTCATTGGGATGTTTGGTCCAAAGCGGGGTAGTATCGCTCAAGGAAACCGGACGCCGATTGATCTTCGCCCGCTCTCTGGCAGGAGAGATCTCCACGGTTTCTTTCTCTCCATTTTCCTTCTCCCGCTCCTCCGTCTTGGCAGGTTCTGTGAAACGCTCCACCACCACGTCGTCCTCCCGGATCTGGTCGGCGTCAATGGTCTCATACTGCTGCTCCGCGGTCTCATTTTCCAGGAAAATCTCCACCGGCATAAAGGAACAGTATTTCTCGATGACCTCCCGTGCCTCATACTCATTGGCGAACGCCAGGTGGTCTTCCGACAGATGCAGCGTCACCTTGGTCCCCACTTCTGTCCTGGTCCCTGCCTCCATGGAAAATTCCGTCCCGCCGTCGCAGCTCCAGTGGACGGCCTCCGCGCCGGGATTGCAGGAGAGGGTATCAATCTCTACCTCATCCGCCACCATAAAGCAGGAATAGAAGCCCAGGCCGAAGTGGCCGATAATCTGGTCTTTGTCAGTCTTATCTTTGTATTTCTCCAGAAAATCCGCCGCGCCGGAGAAGGCGATCTGGTTGATGTACTCGTCCACTTCCTCAAAGGTCATGCCGATGCCGTTATCTTCAACAGAAACCGTCTTGGCAGTGGGATTCACCCGCACTGTAATCTTCGGCTTGTACCCCTCCGGGAATGTATACTCCCCGATGACCTCCATCTTCTTTAACTTCGTGATGGCATCGCACCCGTTGGAAATCAATTCGCGGTAAAAAATATCACTGTCGGAATACAGCCATTTCTTGATAATCGGGAAAATATTCTCGCTGTTGATGGAAAGATTTCCACTTTTATTTGGCATTTCTCACTCACTCCTTTTTATTTTAGACGACGTCGTCTCACTCGTCTTTTTCATTGCCGTTTCTTATTATAGGCAGTTCCTGAAAAAAGTCAATAAAAAATTAGCACCCATTCAAGGCGAGTGCTAACAACTTTTTAAGAATTTTTTAATTATCCGAATCATATGTATCCGAATCACTATGAAAAAAGCCTGCCTCCGCAGAGATAGCGGAGACAGGCGAGTTTTCAAAAAACGACAGCTGCTTCGTTGTTTCCCATGATACAATTTAACAGCCCGTTGTTTCCCATGATACAATCTAACAGCCCGTCGTTTCCTATGATACAATTTAACAGGAGGCAATTGCGGCATTCTTGTGCAGCGGATATTTCTCCGTCAGACCTTTCACCATGCCTTTCGCTTTTTCCTGATTGCCTTCTTTGCCGTCTATCACCAGAGAGATCGCCTCCGCGATGACCTCCATATCTTCTTCCTTCATGCCGCGGCTGGTGACGGCGGGCGTGCCCAGCCGGATGCCGCTGGTGATGGAGTGAGGCGCCGGGTCTTTGGGCACCGCGTTCTTGTTGCAGGTGATATTGGCGGCGTCCAGTGCGAGCTCAGCCTCTTTTCCGGTGACATGCTTATTTTGCAGATCCACCAGCAACAGATGGTTGTCTGTACCGCCAGAGACCAGTTTGAATCCCCGCGCCATCAGTGCGTCTCCCAGTGCTTTGGCGTTGCTTAAGATCTGCTGTTGATAGGTGTGAAATGCCGGCTGGAGAGCCTCCTTTAGGCAGACTGCCTTGGCCGCGATCACATGCATGAGAGGGCCGCCCTGGATCCCGGGGAAGACTGCTTTGTTTAATTTGTGTTCAGTGGCGAATTCCGCACTGGAGAGAATCATGCCGCCTCTGGGTCCCCGCAGGGTCTTGTGAGTCGTGGTCGTGGTCACATCGGCATAGGGGATGGGGCTCATGTGTAGTCCAGCTGCCACCAAGCCGGCGATGTGGGCGATGTCCGCCATCAGATAAGCGCCGCATTTGTCCGCGATTTCCCGGAATCGTTTGAAATCAATGGATCGCGGATACGCGCTGGCACCGGCGATGATCATTTTGGGTCTATTCTCCATGGCGATTTTCTCTAATTGGTCATAATCAATGCGTCCATTCTCATCGATGCCGTAAGACACCACGTTGAAATAGGTGCCGGAGAAATTCACCGGGCTTCCGTGGCTCAAATGACCGCCATCGTCCAGACTCATGCCTAGAATCGTGTCGCCGGGTTTTAGCAGGCAGAACTGCACCGCCATATTGGCCTGGGCACCAGAGTGTGGCTGAATATTGACATAGGTGCAGCCAAACAGCTTCTTCGCCCGCTCAATGGCCAGATTTTCTACGATGTCCACACACTCGCAGCCGCCGTAATACCGTTTTCCCGGGTACCCTTCCGCGTACTTGTTGGTGAGAGGACTCCCCATTGCCGCCATCACCGCGGGGCTGACAAAGTTTTCTGAGGCAATCAGTTCGATGTGACTTTCCTGCCGGTTAATTTCTTTCTGGATGGCCTCCGCAACTTCCGGGTCCACCGCTTTGATCTCTTCGAAAGAATACATTTTGGTTCCTCCTTAATCTTATATTGAGTGCCACTCTCAGAGTCACTTTCTATGCGTTGACTCTCCCCTGTTGTATAGTAAACGACATTAAGCATCTCACTTTGAACTGCAAAGTGTTTTTTGTTTTTTAAATTCATTGGAAATCAAAATGAACTTAATTATGTCGTTGACTATAGCACTCCTTTAATTCCTCCACGGAAAATGTGTAATCTGCGCCGCAAAAATGGCAGTGAACTTGAACGGGCTCTCCCGCCTTGATCATTTCCAGCAAATCTTTTCTGTCGATGCTGGAGATAGCCCTGCTGACCCGCTCTTTACTGCAGTTACAGTAAAATCGTGCCGGCATCGTGTCTGTGATGATTAAATTCTGGTCGCCAAGAAGTTCCGATAGAATGTCCTCCGGTGTCATGCCGTCATCCAGCATTGCCGTCACCGGGCGAAGGTGTGCCAGTTTTTTTTCCAGCGCTGCGATGCAGTCCTCATCCGCGAAGGGCATCAGTTGCAAAAGGAAGCCGCCTGCCTGCCGCACAGTGTTGTCCTCATTCATCAGAACACCTAGACCTACACTGGAGGGAATCTGTTCAGAGGTGGCAAAATAGTAAGTCAAATCCTCCGCGATCTCCCCGCTGATGAGTTCTGTCTGGCCGCTGTAAGGGTCTTTTAGTCCCAGGTCTTTCATCACGCTGAGTACTCCATGCCCGAGGGCTCCGCCCACATCCAGCTTTCCCGCCCTGCTCGGGATCACTACATTGGGATTGTGGACATATCCCTTCACAGACCCGTCAGAACCCGCGGTTACCACCAGTCCGCCAATGGGACCGTCACAGCGAATCTGGAGGGTCACGATGTCCTTCTCCCCTTTCATCATGCTGCCCATCATCGCACCAGCTAGCATCAGCCTTCCCAGCGCTGCCGTGGCAACTGGACTCGTGTTGTGGCGGCGTCTGGCCTCCTCGGTCAGATCCCTGCCTGTAATGGCAAACGCCCGCACCATGGAATTCGCCGTGGACGCTCGCACGATTCTATCACACATACTGTTTTTTCTCCTGTCTGCCCTCCCTTGCGACGACAAAAATCCGCCCGCTCTGCCGCGTTGGAGCATTCAGCGTATAGGCGTCATAGGCTGTCACAAAGGAAAGCCTTGCCGTTTGAAGGCATGCCTTAATTTCTTGCAAGGTGTATCCCCGCTGCAGGTGAATCTCCTCTGTCCGGTCATAGGAAGAGCCGTTTTCCTGCTTTAGAAAGAGGGTCAGGTCGATTTCATTTAGCTGACTCTCCGGCTCGTAATAATTCTCCCAGATGTAGGCACAATTCTCTCTGACTTCCGCGAAGGTGCTGTCCCCCATCTGCTCATATTTCGAAGAGGTATTAAAATCAAAAAGGAAGAGCCCGTTCGCATCCAGATAGTTATTGATCAGCGCGAATACCTTAGTCAGTTCTGCCGGCTTCGTGATGTAATTGAGGCTGTCACAGACACTGACTACTGCCCGCACAGTGCCGTAGAGTTCCAAATCCCGCATGTCCTGCTGCAAATACAGGATATCAGGGAGCTTCTTTCCTTTTGCCGCTGAAAATCCATCTGTCGATTCCCTCCTGGCCTCTGAGAGCATCTCCGGGGAATCATCGATGCCGATCATGTCATAGCCAGCCGCTGCCAGCCGCCGGGTGAGCTTTCCGGTGCCGCAGCCCAATTCCGCCACGAGACCGTCCCGGATGCCCTCCTTTGAGAGCAGGTCCACCACATAGCGTGTCCATTCGTCGTAATCGATGTCATCCATCAGCATATCATAAACGGAAGCCAATCCGCCGTACGGCGCCATGTCGATCCTCCTCTCTGGCAGGATAAGGCAGTCTGATTTGAAATGGAAATTGCGTCTTTGCCGTCAGGACAAAATTCAGTTGAAACGGAAATTGCGTCTTTGCCGTGAAGACAAAATTCAGCTGAAATGGAAATTGCGTCTTTTCCGTCAGGGCAAAATTACGTCTAGAAACATAATTTGTGATACGCACCGCCGAAAGGAGAAAGTGCCCGATTTTCCCAATGATTCCTGGAAGGCGAAGTGCCTGATTCCAATTACAGTTTCCTAGCATACCACACTTTTCCGGATCCGAAAAGAAAAAAATAAACAGCGGGACAGCGTCAGGCTAGGCGACAAAAGCTTGACGAAAAGCGGATGGCGAAAGCAGCTCTGCCTGCTTTAAAGCAGCACTGCTTGCTTTAAAGCAGAACGGCCTGCTTTAAAGCAGAGCGGCCTATTTTGGGTATCGGTGTCATGCCCCGTCCTTCTTCACAGCGGGATCGCCTCTTCCAGGGTAAGAGAATAAATATAACATTCTTTGACGCGGCATCCCGTCAGCTGTTCCAGCGCTTTGGCATAAAGTTTCAGCTGGATCTGGTACTTGTTTTTTAACATATCCGCCCCTTTTTTTGCCGATACGCGGTCCGTCTTATAATCCACGATCACCAGGTCGTCACCCTCCTTGAAATAGGCATCGATGATTCCCTGAATTAGAATGATCTCCTCACGCTGGGTGGGCAGGACTTCCCTGGCGGGGACTCCGATGACGAAAGGCTGTTCCCGTTTCAGAGACGAACATGCCATCCGTTTTCCCAAGGGACTTGTGGTCAACGTCCAGATTCGCTTTACTTCTATCGCCTTTTCCTCCTCTCTTGTCAGAAGTCCCCGGCGCCGCAATTCGACAATCTGCTCTGTGATCTCCTCTTCCGATGCCGCCATCTCCCAGTTCAGGTAGTGCAGTACTTTGTGGTAAACATTTCCAAGAGCGGCACCGGTGATGGGCTTTAGTAAGGTCTCTTCTTTTTGGTCCTGGAATTTCACAGTGGGTGGTTCGTAGAGTGCCAGTGCATCTACTTCTTCCGGTGTGTTCTGACTGCGGCGCTTGATCTCACTGACCGTGACTTTCACCGGCAGTTCCTCCGCACCCGCGTAGGGATAGGTGAATTCCAGACGCTCCTGGATGGCTCGGTAGAGAGCCTCCTCTGGCTGCTCGTCTCTGGTCTTCCGCAAAAGTGCCTCCAAATCCGCTCTGCGGTGATCCTGCACTTCCTCCTGACCCCGTTCTTTCTGGAGCAGATCTTCCTCTTTCCAGATCACGATGGTCCAGGGAACTTCCTGGAGCTGATAAGTGGCCTTTTGCGTCTCTGAATTCTCTGTATTCTCTGTGTTGGATGCAACTTTTAATGCAACTTTTTCAGTCTCTGAATTTTCCAGGTTTAAAGGCTTCTCCTGTGCCTTTGTCATTTCCCTGCCGAAAGCCTCCCCTCCCACATGGAAAATTCCAGTGTCGATGTCCTCTCCGCCAAGGAGTCGTTCCAGCAAATCTCCCGCCGGATGTCTGGCTAATGCGAGAAAAAGGAGACTCAAGTAATTATTGCAGCGGGAGAGCAGCAGTGCGGGAATCTGTTCTCCAGAAGAGTGTCGCACGATGGAAAAAGCGATGGGCAGCTGCTTTCCGGAAGGGCATTCTCCGGAGAGAAGGATCAGTTTCTCTTTGGCTCTGGTCATGGCCACATAGAGGATGCGCAATTCCTCTCCCCGATCCAGTCTTAACCGGTCGTCTGACAGAATATGTTTCAGCAGTGTAGGGCTGCTCTCTCGCGTCACCTGGTCTCGAAATTCCGGTCCAAGACCCAGGTCCGGGTGCAGGAGCAGATTTCCCCTGGAATCCGTTTCGTTAAAGCGCTTTTCCAGGCCGCCAACAATCACCACAGGAAATTCCAGGCCTTTGCTCTTATGGATGCTGAGAATCCGGACACTGTCCTGGCTCTCCCCGTGAATCGGCGTATCCCCGTAGTCCACATCATATTTTTGAATCTTGTCGATATAGCGGATAAAATGGAACAATCCCCGATAACCGGTTTTCTCATATTCCGCGGCACGTTCCATCAGCATCCGCAGATTTGCCTGCCGGGTCTCCCCGCCTGGCAGAGCGCGGACATACCCCTCGTAGCCGGTCTGATCCAGAATGTCCTGCAGCAATTCACCCGTAGAGAGGTAGGGGGCACGCTCCCTGAAATTGTCCAGCATGGCAAAAAAAGACGCCATCTTTGACTGCAGATCGGACGATTCTCCCTGCCGCAGGAGAAATTGACAGGCTTCATAGAAGTCCCCCTCCGGGCAAAAGGCCCTCACCTGGGAGAGCTCCCCGTCAGAGAAACCGCCGATGGGAGAGCGGAGTACCGCCGCCAGGGGAATATCCTGTCTGGGATTATCAATCAGGCGCAGCAGCGACATGATCGTGCTGATTTCCAGGGAAGTAAAGTATCCTCGCTGGGTCTGGGCGTAGGCGGGGATTCCCTCCTGCTGCAGGATTTCCACATAAGTGTCCGACCAGCCCGCCATGGTGCGCAGTAAGATAGCGATGTCCCCATAGCGGCACCGGCGGTATGTCCCGTTTTCCAGGATCATCAGACCTGTCTTCTCGTCAGTCAGTTCCCGAATTCGCCTGGCAGCGGCGCGGACCTGCAGCACGAGACCGGGCTCGGCGGGGGCATCCCTCTCATCCCCCGCTGGGGGTCTGCCATCCGCCTGGTCAACGCCGCCCTCACTTTGTTCCGTCTCCGGCTGTGCTTCCCCATTTTCCCTTGTCACCAGAATGAGTTCGGCACTTTTTGCCGTGAATCCCTCCTCACAGGCCGGAAAAATCTGCCCCGGTTTTAACGCCTGGTCCTCATCATAATCGATTCCGCCCAGTCTGCCGGTCATTATTTGCCGGAAGACGGCATTGACGGGAAGCAGCACGCTGTCATACCGGCTGCGGAAATTCTTATCCAGATTAATGCGCCGGCCGTCTCCATTTTCCCCTGCGTACTCCGCATACTTTTTCAAGAATAGATCCGGCCTCGCCTGGCGGAACTGATAAATACACTGTTTCACATCGCCCACCAGAAACAAATTGGGCTGTCCTACCGCCTGTCTGGAAATGGTGGTCAGCAGCAGTTCCTGGATGTAATTGCTGTCCTGATATTCATCCACATACAATTCCTCGAACTGACGCTGGTACTCCTTTGCCGCTTCCCCGGGAAGTCGCCCGGCTTCCGTCCCCGGCAGCAGAATCTCCAGCGCAAAATGTTCCAAATCGCTGAAATCCACCACACGCCGATCCCGCTTCGCCGCGCGGTAGGCGTCCGCGAATGCCAGCGTTGTCTGTACCAGTCCACGCATCGGAGCGGCGAGAGAATGAATTTCCTGAAATTGTGCCGCCAGATCCCGGGCAAAATATTTTTTGATGATCTTACTGAAAATATCTTTATACAGACTGCGGATTTCTGTGACCTGTTTTTTTAGGTCCTCGTTTGTCCCTTTTTTCAGACGGGGCAGTGTCTGCAACCCAGCGGGATGGCGGTGCAGCACTTCAAAAAATTCTTCATAGCTGCCGCATTTATACAGCTCATGAAAATACATGCTGTCGTTCGACAGCGCTGTCGCATAGGGCGAGAGTTCCTGATCGGATTTTGCCAGAGTGAGCGCGATCTCGCTGAGGTCAGCTAAATCATGAAAATCATCCTGCAGCATGGAAATAAGCCGATTCATCCAGTCCGCTCTCGCCATTTTCTCCGGTTCTTTTTCAAATTCCACAGTTAGATTCTTGAGCCATTCCTCCGGCCAGGGATTGCTCTGCGCCAGGTCAAACAGGTCCAGAATCTTCTGAGCCGCATCTTCATCCGAGCGCATGGAACCGTAGCGGTCTACATAGGCGAGAAAATCCGGATCCCCTTGTTCATAGAGAGATTCCAGCAACGTCTCACACACATCCTGCCGCAGCAATTCCAGTTCCGCCTCGTCTGCCACCCGAAATCCCGGGTCCAGATCCAGATCCTGGGCGTGCTCTTGCACGATCTGAAGGCAGAAGCTGTCGATGGTGGTGATATTCGCCGTGGCGAGCAGCATCTCCTGTCTCTGGGCACGCACGTCATCCGGATGTTCCTCCAGCCGCTCGGCAATGGCTTGTCCGATCCGCTCTTTCATCTGGGCGGCGGCAGCCCGGGTAAAGGTTACCACCAGAATCTGATCCAGATTGAGTGGATTCTCGGCATCCAGCACCCGATGGATGATCCGTTCCACCAATACCGCTGTTTTTCCGGATCCAGCGGCGGCGGACACCAGAATGTTTCTCCCCCGCAGGGAGATGGCCTCCTGCTGCTGCATGGTCCAATTTCGCTCTGTCATTGCTCTTCCTCCCAACTGCCAAGGACGTCTCCCTTTTTCATTTTGCGCAAATCCCGGTAGCCGCTGCCCGGAAGACGGGGATCAAAGCCGCAAACGGCGCGGAATGCGCAGAAATTGCATCCGGATTGATTTCCCTGCCTCCAGGGAGCGATGGCGATATTTCCCGATAGGATTTCCCTGCCGAATCTCTGCAGCAGGGCATCGGTCCCCCGCAGCAAGGTGGAAAATGCCGCCTCATCTGCCAGATTTTGTCCTCCCCGGCCGAATTCTCCCTTTTTTGTGATATTGACCGGGATCACAAGAGAAGTGGTACCCGGAGCCAGACCAGCCCCGTCCCCTAATGTCCCATCCAGACCGGTGAGAGCACTGGGGTCGGTACTGGACAATCCGGAAAGCCTTAATTTTTTAAAATATTCTTCTGTATTTTCAATCAAGCATTCTGTGCCGTTTTTTGTCGAATCTCCCTGGGGAGCGAATTTCCTTTTGCCATTGGCATCCTCGATTGGAAGGCCGCCTTTTCTGCTGGCGTCTTTTCCTTCTCGTAGTTCTTCGGCACTTTCCTCTTTGCTCTTGTTGGCCCTCGTCCCTTCCACATAAGGGTCTTGAATTTTAAAATAATACATGCCTGCGGGCTGAATCTTTTTCCCCGGGTGCAGATGTGCCGCCCGGTCCATGGCGCCTTTTAGATAGACCGGAAGCTGC
>CAZROZ010000048.1:0-10576 GCA_964601745.1 uncultured Lachnospiraceae bacterium
TACCGACTGCTCATCGGCATTCCCGGCAAGAGCAATGCCTTCGCCATCTCCCGGAAACTGGGACTGCCGGAATATCTCA
Organism: uncultured Lachnospiraceae bacterium; assembly: GCA_964601745.1. Classification (GTDB taxonomy): domain Bacteria; phylum Bacillota; class Clostridia; order Lachnospirales; family Lachnospiraceae; genus CAZROZ01. Next base: position 80 of record CAZROZ010000048.1, read on the forward strand.
TCGAAGATGCCAGTAGACGCATCGAAGCGGGAAATAAGAATTTCGAGGACCTGCTGGCTGGCCTCGAGGAGAGCCGGCTGAAAATGGAACAGGACCAGGAGGCCATCTCCCGTCACAGAGAAGAGGCCAGCAGATTGGAGAGTCAACTGGCTGGGAAGAAAGAGAAATTGGAGAAAAGCCGGGAGCGGATTTTGCAGGAGGCCAACGAACAAGCGCTGGCCATCATCCAGGACGCAAAGGATTTCGCGGACGAGACCATCCGCAAATACAATAAATGGGCAAAAGACGGTGTCTCCAAGGAAATGGAGCAGGAGCGGAACCGGATCAATGAGCGGTTATCCGCTGCCATGGACCAGGCGCACCTCGAAAAAGAACAGAGGAAATCGAAAGTAAGTCGCCCGGAGGACTTTAAGCCGGGGGACGCGGTCCATGTGCTGAGCCTGAATCTCAACGGAATCGTCAATGGAAAGCCCAACGCCAAAGGGGAAGTCACGGTACAGATGGGTATCCTGCGCTCTCAAGTCAATATCAAAGATCTAGAGCACATCGAGGAGCCTGACGTGACAGGCACTTCCATCAAGAGTTCCGGCAGCGGCAGGATCGGCATGGCAAAAGCCGCCTCTATCTCTCCCGAGTGCAATCTCATCGGCATGACGGTAGACGAGGCGCTCACGGAGCTGGACAAATACCTGGACGATGCCTATCTCGCTCATCTCCCTCAAGTCACCATCATCCACGGCAGAGGGACCGGAGCGCTGCGCAGCGCCGTCCAGAATTTCCTGCGCAAATCGAAAATTGTAAAATCCTTTCGTCTGGGAGAATTCGGTGAGGGCAGCGGGGGAACCACGATTGTGAAATTCAAAGATTAAATACTATGCGGCCAGACGATTGACATCTTGACATTGAACTCCCATGCTCCACATATGGGGCGTCACCATGAAGGAAAGCCCACAGATTGCTCCGCATTTTCGCGGTCAGACATTGATATCGGAAAGCAAAACGATGAAAAGGAAAGAGAGAATGCCTCTCTTGCCGGGAGCAATGAAACTGACAAAAATGAGAAGGAAAAAGAGAAACGGAGGAGAGAATGGAAAAACAGCGCATTTTGATCGTGGATGATGATAATAATATCGCTGAATTAATTTCTTTATATCTGACGAAAGAATGCTTTGACACCATGCTGGTGGGAGACGGGGAAGCCGCGCTGGCCGCTTTTGCCAGTTATCACCCGCACCTGGTGCTCCTGGATCTGATGCTGCCGGGAATGGACGGCTTTGAGGTGTGTCGCCGAATCCGAAAAGAATCCTCCACGCCCATCATCATGCTCTCCGCCAAGGGAGAAGTCTTCGACAAAGTGCTGGGGCTGGAATTAGGGGCAGATGACTACATCATCAAACCCTTTGACTCCAAGGAAATGGTGGCCAGAGTGCGGGCGGTCCTGCGGCGCAGCACACCGGAGCGGCCTGCCGCTCAGAACGAGCCGCCTCAGGTTGGAGAATACGTCTCTTATCCTGATTTGACCATCAATTTAACCAATTACTCGGTCACTTATTGTGGAAGGCGGGTGGAACTGCCGCCCAGAGAACTGGAACTTTTTTACTTCCTGGCGTCCCACCCCAACCAGGTCTTCACCCGGGAGCAGCTCTTGGACAATCTGTGGAGCTACGAATACATGGGCGATACCCGCACGGTGGATGTCCACATTAAAAGGCTGCGGGAGAAATTCAAAGATCACCCGGCCTGGAGTCTGACCACCGTCTGGGGCATCGGCTATAAATTCGAGACCCACACCGGAGATGGGAATTACAGATAACATCGCAATAACGCGTTGTAACACCACCCTGATTTTTAATGAAATCTATGGGAAATGCCGCTTCCTGATGAAGGCTGGGAGACAATTGTAGAATTTTTCTCTCGTCAAAATAATCTACATAAGTAGAACGATTATTTAAAATGCTGTCTTGCGTATTGATGAGCAAAAAACATATGGCCTCTTAAGCCCGAAAATGTTCCCTCCTGGCCTCCCTTTTTGATTGTTTTGAAGTCTCCGAAAATCAGCGGATCGAGAGACAACCGTGGCAAGGACTCGAAACAACCCTCGTTTTTGAAGTCCCCGAAAATCGGTTGATCGAGGGACAACCGCGGCAAGGACTCGAAATAACCCCCGTTTTTAAAGTCTCCGAAAATCAGTGGTTTCAGAGACCCCCGACAAATCCAAAAAAGGAGCGCACCTCATGCGAAGTATCCATGTAAAATATGTTCTGGCTTATCTGCTGGTGGTCGTCGCCATCTTCTTTTCCTTTAACTGGGCAGGGACCCGACTGCTGGAAGACCGTCTGGTGCAGCAGAGAGAAGATGCGCTTTACCGGGAAGCCACCTTGATCTCAGAAAATTACATGAATAATTATTTCAGTGATCAGATCACCCTGCCCTATCTGAACACTCAGCTCCAGTCCATCGATACCTTTTTGGACGTGCGCATCTGGATCGTCAATCCGGATTCTGCCCTGCTCCTTGACACCCGCAGCCAGGTCTCTCAGACAGACCCTCCCATCATTGCGGACTTGACGGAAGATTTCCTCTCCCGCAGATTCGCGGAACACGTGCGGATCTCAGGCTATCTCACCCAGGAGAGCATCGCGGTCATTCTCCCGGTCTCGCGCAATTATTCCATTCAAGGTTACATTCTGCTTTTCAGCTCGTATGATACCATCACCCAATTCATCAATTACTACCTGGACACAGTGAATATTATCTGCCTGATTCTTTTTATTGTCTTCTTTATCCTGCTTTTTCTCTTCGATCTGGGCGTTCTGCTGCCCCTCAAGAAAATCACCAGGGCCGCTGGAGAATTCGCCGCCGGCCACTATGAGCACAAGCTGAAGCCTTCCGGCAGCAGTGAATTCCACCAGTTGGCACAATCCGTCTCCTTTTTGGCCAACCGCATTCAGAATCTGGAGGAGTACCAGCAAAAATTCATTTCCAATATTTCCCATGATTTTCGCTCTCCCCTGACCTCAATCCGGGGCTATACCCAGGCGATGCTGGACGGCACCATCCCGCCGGAGATGCAGGAAAAATATCTCTCCATCGTTCTGTTTGAAACCGAACGGCTCACCAAACTTACCGACAACCTGCTGGAGCTCAATACCGTCCAGGGCGGTGCGAACATTCACCGCAGCACCTTTGATATCAATGCAATTATCCGCCAGACGGCGGCCTCCTTTGAGGGTACTTGTGAGAAGAAGCGGATCACCATCAAGTTGACTTTCGACGAGGAGGAAACTCTGGTTTTCGCGGACCTGGGCAAAATCCAGCAGGTCCTCTACAATCTCCTGGACAATGCCATCAAATTCAGCAACAACAATTCCAGCATCCAGATCAGGACGGAGATTCGCAACAATAAACTGTATGTTTCCGTGAAAGATTCCGGGATCGGCATTCCCCAGGACTCCATCAACAAAATCTGGGACCGTTTCTATAAGACAGATCTATCCCGGGGCAAAGATAAAAAGGGCACAGGCCTGGGCCTCTCTATCGTAAAGGAAATCATCCAAGCCCACGGAGAGAATATCAACGTGATCAGCACGGAAGGCGCGGGGAGCGAATTCATCTTTTCTCTAAGCTTCCCGCCGGAGGACTAAAGTTTTCGCAGAAAAATAGATTTTACTGCCCAAAGCAGCTTGCCTATGATCACTTCTCCAGCAATACAGAGCTGATGGAATTTCCCGGCAAGCTTACTGTGCACAAATTGCCGTCTATTCTGATATTGATCTGCTGTTCTTTTTTCTCCCGATTCAGCAGCAAAATACCGATTTTCCCATCTGGCCGTTTCACCGCGACAGTCTCAATGGCAGCAGCGTATACGGAAGATCCTATCACCACACTGCCTGGAATTACGGCACGCGCGATTTCCTCTATGTATGCATAACTGACTGTAAGGGTATATGTTCCGTCCGCTTCCGCTACAATCGGTGCCGCAAATCCTCCGGGCACGTGTCTCGGTCCGCCCTTTCGATCTACACAGAGATTCCAGTCAATCCAGCGCTGCATCCCATGCCGCAGATCCCCGATCATGTCGTGGCCATAGTCGACCGCATCCTTAAAATCTACTTCCTTTGGATCCGCGCTGAGTGCCTCCAGCACAAATTGGGGGATCTGTCCCCTTATTTCCTCGGGAATTTCCTCCAGTGAAGAAACCGGCGTTTCAAATGAAAGTGCTTTCCCTGGAATATGCAGACCACAGCTCTCTGAATGCATCAGTACCTTAGCTGGATATTTGGCATGAATGAGGGAGAGAGCGTCGAAATGATCTCCGGAATACCAGTGGTACGCGACCCCCTCCACCATGTCCAGGATGTCCTCCCGCATCATGGCATCCACATATTCTACCATGCGTTCCTTATTGTGATCCCAGATATAGATACCCACCTTTCCTGTCAGACCGGCTGCGCTCATCTCCGGGTACAGGTAATCTTTTAGAAATACCGCTTCCTCCTCGCCACTCCAGATGCAGCTGTCCCAATTCGTCGCGGCGGCCGTCTCATTTTGAACCGAGAGCATTGTGACAGGGATGCCTTCCTCCAGATATGCTTGAATATACTTGCACAGATATTGTGCCCAGGAGCCGTAATATTCTCTTTTCAGCCTTCCGCCAAAGCACCGGGAAGGCTTTGACAAATCCGCTTCCTGACCGAGGCCGCCGTACACTGCCGCATCATTTTGGGATAGTTCCGGCACCGTCTTCCATGCTGCGGGTGGAGACCAAGGACTCAGCAGAACGGAAAGCTTTCCGCCGGATAGTTCCAGTGCCTCTTTCACCACCGGTAGAATATATCTCCTGTCCCGCTTGATAGAAAAAGTCTGAAGATCCGGGTCGGCAAGCGGATCGTCCACAGCCTGATATTCCGATAGAGAGTAGTCACAGCTGTCAATGGAAATTCGAATAAACCTGGCGTCAATATGTTCCGGTCCGAACCACTGCCCCAATGCCCTTTTTCTCGTCTGCGCATCCATTTTAGAGAGAAGGAAACACGATGACTCTGTCATCGCGCATCCAAAGCCTTCCACTGTCTGAAACAGATAATCCGGATAGACACCCACCACACTAGATTCTACCTGCTTGGAAAGTTCATCCTCCCGGACCACCTCCGGTGCTTTGCTCTCTACTTTGAAATTTCCGCTTTCCAATTCATATAGGACTGTCCTTTGCGCTGCCTTCCATCTCATCTTCCATTTCTCCTTCCTAAAAAAGTGAATGTCAAATCGTAATCCTGGAAAAGTGAATATCAAATCATGATCCTAAAAAAGTGGGTGTCAAATCATGATCTGACACCCACATTCTCTTAAAATAGCTGCGGCAATTCTTTTTTTTCTCCTTAATATCCCACTGGCGGCAGGAAATCCTCAAAGATCACCGCGTCATTTTTCTGCTCCTGGGCCTGATCTGTCGCCACCCAGCAAATCTGCATCGCTCCCATCAAACGATTCAACTTCAAGGACAGTCCTTTCATCCCCACCTCAGGAGTGATAAACTGGGGCCGCCCCAGGAAATTTCCCAAAAGCCGGCTCAAGATAAAGGGAAGGGGGGCGGGAGTGTCCAAGCTTTCCATATGGGCGGTGAGTTGTCCTCGCATTAGATGCGGTGCGTGAATCCGAAACCAGCGGACTATTCTGGGATCAAAACTTTCCACACAGATAGCCGCATCCCGGCTGTCAATCTCCGCTAACACCTTCCTGCACAGCTCATCCTGCCGCTGATAGGGAATAGGTTTTACTTCCAAGATCACCGGAACCCCCGCCGGGCAAATCACGTCCAGCGCTTCCGACAGCAGTGGAATCCTCTCCTTGGTCCCGCCGATATCGATCTGCTTCAGTTCTTCCAAATCACTCTTGTCGATGGAAATGTCCTGCCCTGTCATACGCATGAGGTTATCATCGTGGGAAATCACCACAAATCCATCCCGGGTAAGACGGGCATCTAATTCCACCCCGTACCCTTGCTCTGCCGCGGCTCGAAATGCAGCCAGTGTATTTTCTGGGATTTCCTGATTATGCAGTCCCCGATGGGCGAAATACCTGTGCTGAAATTTGTCTCGTTCTTCCGCTTTGGGACGTCCCGGCGCAATCAGATAGAGATATCCGGCTCCAGCGCAGGCGGCCGTTCCCAATCCTGTTAGAATTAATTTCTTTTTGTTCATGAAAAAATCACCTCACATCTTCCATCTTCTTTTAACAATGATCCATTATTATGGTTAACGACATAATTAAGTTCACTTTGATTTTCAATGAATTCAACATAAAAAGCACTTTACAGTTCAAAGTGAGATGCTTAATGTCGTTCACTATATTTCCCCTGCCGACAGGGCAGCCTTTTTTATGGATTGATACTATACGAAAGTCCTCTATTTGTCAATTATTTATAGGCGTTTTTAGGAAATTAATAAAATAAAAATTATTATTTTCTTATTATTCATTTCTTATTCTCCATGTTTTTCATTAAATTTATGTTGAAATTTCAGGCAATTCGCGTTAAAATCATCCCATCAAAGTAGAACACACATCGAGGCAGCCACTGCCTTCAGATGGGAATCTCACATTGTCTTGAGATCATTCCATTTCAAAGCCCTTCCAGGTTGACAGCGCCGCAGAATTTAGATCCTGCGAAGAGCGCTCGAGTGATGTTTTGGGGTGACCTTGGAACGCACGAACATGGTACGGAGGACTTCTTTAATAGTCAGCCGCAGAAATTTAGGAAAAGCTAGTCTTTCGCTGAGGGCCAAAGGGCGCCGTCAATCGCGCAATCGTCGTCCCCGCGAAATGCAAAGGGAGGTATCTATTTTGAAGAAAAAAGAAGAAGCGCCAACTAGAACACTGAAGCTCAATTACAAACGGACATTTCTCATCGGCTTCGCGTTCTTTGGCATTTTGCTGCTATGGCAGGTCTATGACTCCTGGTGTCCCACGTTTTTGACAGACATTTTCGCCAGAAGAATGTATTCCATGTCCTCCGCGGAACTGAAGGCAGCTGACCCAGACAAATTGCTGAATGTCCAGTGGATCGTCGGTATCATCATGGCCTGTGACAACCTGGCGGCACTGATTCTGCTGCCGCTGTTTGGCTCTCTCTCCGACAAGACCCACACCCGCATCGGGAAAAGGATGCCCTATATTCTGGTGGGTACTTTCGTATCTGCGGTGGCGTTCCCGTTCATCCCGCTGTTCTTCCACTACAATAACATCTTAGGCATGATCATTACGATGGTCATCGTGCTGATCTTCATGATGATGTACCGCAATCCCGCCGTGGCGCTGATGCCGGATATCACGCCCAAGCCGCTTCGCGCAAAGGCCAACGGCATCATCAATATCATGGGCTATATGGGCGGTGCTTTCGCGACAGTCATGGGTCTTTTCCTGGTACTGAGCGATTACATCAATGCGCCGGACAGTGAGAGGAATCTGTGGACCATCGAGCTTCCATTTATCATCGCCAGCGTTCTAATGGTGATTTCCGCCTTGGTGCTGTTCTTCACCGTGAAAGAAAATGATATCGCGGAAGAGATGAAAGACGACATGGCATTGGGCGAATCCCTGGCTGCCGTCGAGACACCTGTGGATGACGGCCCGATGAGCGCCGCCAATAAGAGAATGCTGCTGGCGATTCTTGGCGCCGAATTCCTATGGTTCATGTCCGACAACGCACTTGGCACTTACATTGGAAATTACGTGATCTATTATCTGAATTCCGCTTCCAGTGCCACCAGCACACTGACCATCATCGGTGGAGCGGCTTCTGTCATCGGATTTGCCACCGCTGGATATATTGCGGATAAAATCGGGAGAAAGTGGACCATTTCGATGGGACTTGGCTGTACGCTGGTAGGTCTTGTCATTATGTGTTTTGTTTCTCCTACCGGAGTGGTGACGGGTGCCAACGGGGAGCATGCCTTCCCCACTTTGCTGTTCCTTGTATGGGCAGTGAAAGGCTTTGGCATGGCACTGGTTCACAATTGTTCCTTCCCAATGGTGGTGGAGCTTTGTTCTTCCGAGAAGATCGGGCGATTCACCGGATTCTATTACACTGCCAGCATGGCGGCGCAGACCATCACGCCTGTGCTCCTTGGTTTAGTGCTGAAAGCTACCCTAGCTTGGAACACACTTCCAGTCTACGCGTTGACGCTGACCACCGCCAGCTTCCTGGTATTCACTCTTCTGGTGAAGAATATCAAGGCCGGAAAGGTATCGAATGCCCACGGATTAGAGGCAATGGGCGGAGACGACTGAGGCCGTGTGTGAGAAAGGATTTTCGAAAAAGCATCCTTTTGTACGTCATAATTGCTGCAATTTCTGCAGTTGCATAAATGCTCCGTGCGTTCTTTTCAATAAGCCCGCCGCAGCATAAATAAAAGAGCGCGTAGACCACTTACAAAATGACCTGCAGCGATACAATCTATGCGCAAAAAGGGAGGAGAGTGTCTTTATTCTTCTCCCTTTTTCTCTCGTCACAAAAAAATGTATCCTCATGTTGGATTTTGAGCCATTGCAAAGACATCCAACCAATTCAAATACAGCCGTCACGGGAACTCCGCGGCGGCTGTTGTCTCTTTCAATTCTATGCAGAATATGCTCATCGCTATCTAGGGCAATCTCACACCTATCTTTTTTCACGAATATCACTATAATGCCTGCAGTCTCAAATCCCTCACCGGCAAAAATCAATTGTCCTTAAGCCCCTGTTGAATATTGTCAACTGGGGGAACCGCCTCCAGCTTCTGATTCTGTCACAGGCTCTTCTACCGGCTCAGATATCGGCTCTGCTATAGGTGCTGTTGGAATATTCTCTTCTGAGGAAGTTTCTTCTACCGCAGGTACTGCCTCAACAGGAGACGATGCTCTCACTTCTGCAGTAACATTTTCTCCCACCGCAGCAACCGACTCTGATGCAAGTATTTCTCCCTCTGCTGATGCCATCACGTTAACTGGGATTTCTTCCGCTGTCGGAACTGCCTCTGCCGCTGCCGCTGGGATTCCCTCCGCTGCCTGGACTGCCGCTGGCGCTGGGATTCCCTCTGCCACCGGGGTTGGCATTGCCTCAAAACGATTGCCGCAATAAATGCAGAATAAAGCATCTTTGTCGTTCGGCTGGCCGCAGACGGTACAATACTTAATCCCCGGCGCACCAAACGATCCCTGCTGTGGCGCTGTGTCGGTCGGTGGCACGGCTGCTTGTTGTGGTGCTGCGTTGACCGGCGGCACGACTGCCTGTTGCGCCTGTTGTGCAGCCGCTTTTTGCGCTTCTCTTTCTTCTCTAGCCTGCTCCCGGGCGGCACGCTCCGCAGCTTCCTTTTCCTGCAATGCCTGTTGTCTTGCCGCTTCTTCCGCTGCCTGCTGCGCCTTCAAGCGCTCAATCTCCGCTTCAAAAGACGCAATCTGTTCATTGCACTGTCTGATTCCAGACAGCAAATCCTCAAATTCAGTATCCGTTTCATTCAAGTGATTCTCCACAAAACGAGCTCCAATTTGCTGTGTCAGATTGGCAATTTGATTTTTGCAGTCTTCAATCTGAGAAGTCACCTTCCGGATACTGGAGGCGTATTTCTGCTGCTCGGTCAAACCGGTAACAGATGTCTTTAATCTGTCAAAAAATGCCATAGTCGATGTTCTCCTTTCTCCCTCTGATTGGGTTTGTTCTTTCCCCCTTCCAGCCACTTGAGTACTTTGCAGGGGTGGTATACACAACTTAAAAGAATCTGTTTCACCCATCTTTTTTTAGCATATCGTTCCTACATCGTCAATACGAAACTCTCCATTGAAAAGTGCCCAGGTAAGCGCAAACTACCTGAATGCAAAATTTTGATTCCGTCTACTGGCAGTTCACCGTCCGATGAGAACTTTCTTTCCTTCAAAGGCAAAGCCGTATTTCCCGATCTCGCCTTCCGCAAAACCGTGAGAAAGAAGATCCTGCACATAGTTTTTCTCTTCGATCGGTTTCAGCGCTCGCTGCACTGTCTGGGAGAGATCCTTTTCCGTCCCTGACGTCTTCCGTCAGGAACCCATCAATAACTGGCATCTGGGACTGTGCGGGAGCGATATAAGCTATTTTTTTTCATCCGTCTGCTCCTTCTGCTTCTCAGCATTTAAGCGAGATCATGCCATATTCTCTCTGACAGGATCAGCAACATAGCAGTAATGTTGATGTTGACATCGCAGTTTACGCATAATCATGCCACATCCCCCGGCGGGGTCAGCGGTATCTTGCTGTGATGCCTATGTTGACATCGCGGTTTATGCGCGATCAAACCATATCCTCCAGCGGGATCAGTATGACATCCTCTCTCTGTCCCGCCTCTTTTATGAGACCATTCGTAAAACCGCTTTTGGAAAACAGGACAAACCAGGTCCGCTCTCTGTTTCCGTGAAACGCGTCCGCCCTCCCGCGAAGCTGTTCCAGCACGGAAAGATCCGTCGGTTCATTGCGCCATTTGCATTCGCAGA
>CAZROZ010000049.1:0-10442 GCA_964601745.1 uncultured Lachnospiraceae bacterium
GCAATTTTTTCAACAATCAGGTGAATGAACACCTGACACCAAGACCACAAATGGAGGTCTCTTTTCTCCAGTATAGGATCCGCGAAAAAGAACGGTTTATTATTCGCGTTCACGTGGCAGAATCTTCTCTCAAACCGATTATATTAAACTATAAAGGTATCCCATCTATCTATGTGAGAAGAGAGGGGTATACCAATGGAGCCACCTACGAAGAAATCATTGGAATGAGCATAAAGAGCAAAAATACACAATATGATATTTTGCCGTCAGACGTGAAGTATGATCCATCAAATTATACGTTGCTCCGTCGTTTTTACGCAGAACAAAATGACGGAAAACAGTTGACGGATAAGGCGTTGCGTTCTATGGGATTTTATGATGAGGATGGTATGCTCTCTAATGGCGCTGTATTGTTCGCGGATGGGTATCAGGGAAATAAAACGGCAGTACTGTGCAGTGTATATTCCGGTTTTCACAAAGGAAGCGAACGGATCGTTACAGTTAATCGGTTTGGCGGGAATTTGATTGCGACAATACAGGATGTGATGGAATTCGTGAACCAGCGGATGAATCATACCCTAATTAAACTTGAGAATTCCCGTGAAAATCTGGATGCCTACCCCAGACGGTCACTGCTGGAAGGAATTATCAATGCAGTTGCACACCGTGATTACTATCTGGACGGGACACAGATCCAGGTGGAACTGTTCAAGGACAGGCTGGAGATATCATCACCCGGTGGGTTCTATCGCGGAGAAAAACTTGGCAAAACGTATGATTTATCCGGTATCATTTCCAAGAGAAGAAATGAGTTGATCACCGCGGTTTTGGTCAGCTGCAATTTGATGGAAGCGGCAGGCACGGGTTTTGATAAGATTACCGCGGACTACGCAGGAGAAGACGAGACGCACAGGCCGTACATTTTTTCGGCTTCTGATCATTTTACGCTGGTACTGCCGGATTTGACCTATCAAAATGGGATTGCACAGGGAGATTTGCCCATGCTTCGCTTTATTCCGGCAGTGGATGGAACAAATTACGATGAAAACGTATTGTCTTTTTGCTATCCTCATGCCAGGAAGGTCTCTGAAATTGCAGAACATCTTGGAATCAGTGATTCTACCTATCTGCGCAAAAAGATATTGGAAAATCTGGAAAAGCAGGGGTATCTAGAGAAAAGTAAATTGTCCAGAGCAGCCTACTATAAGACGAGACGGGAAATGGTGGAATTGATGTGAGAAGGGAGCCTTCGTGTGGATTTTTTGCTGCAATTTTTCTTGACAAGGAGAGGCGCTGTGGCTATACTACCAAAGTATTGTGTTCTTCCAAGGAGGTAGTATGCTTATTTCTCTTGCAGAAGGGGGAGTGGTTTCCCGCCCTAAAAGCGCGGAGATTGAGATCTCAAGAGAGGAATTTTCTATTTCCGGGACCGCTTATCCGGTCTTGGAGGCGACTCCGCTCAAGATCGAGATTCTGCCGCTGGATGAGCATCGACTGCGGATGACGGCGTCGGGACGGATTGTTCTCGGCATCCCGTGCAGTCGCTGCTTGGACCAGGTGCCGGTTCCCTTCTCCATCGAGACAGAGGAAGAGATTGACCTTTCAAAGACGGAGGAGCGGGAGAGAGATCCGGATGCACCTTCTTATGTGAGTGGTGCGGGGTTGGACACAGAGGAGTTGCTTTTGTCAGAGATCATAGCTGCGTTTCCGATGCAGGTCCTTTGCAAGGAGGACTGCAGGGGCCTGTGCAAGGTCTGCGGGTGCAATCTGAATCATGAGACCTGCGATTGCGATACAGAGGTCCCGGATCCCAGGATGGCAGCGTTTTCTCATATATTTGATCAATTTAAGGAGGTGTGACTGATGTCTATCTGCCCGAAAAATAAACATTCCAAGGCCAGGAGAGACAGCCGCCGTGCCAATTGGAAAATGGATGTTCCCAATTTGGTCAGATGCAGCAAATGCGGCGAATTGATGATGCCCCATCGGGTTTGCAAGAACTGCGGCTCTTATAACAAGAAAGAGATCATTTCTATTGAGGAATAAGGGTAAAAAGGGGAAAAGAGCGTATCTGTTGAATGACGGATGCGCTCTTTTGCGTTAAGCGAGTTTTTTCTTGATACATGTCACGTCTTCGTAGGAAGGAGTGCAAGTGTGGTCAATCCGGACCGGAGCAGTCACTCCTCACTTTTTTTCACTGCCTTTTTCGGAGATAGGGCTACCTCCAGCGCCCATTCAAAATATTTCTTCTGCAGAGCGGTATTTTGCAGCAGATCCGGCGCGTAGAGCAGATAGGCGGGGTCTGACTTCTTCTGAAGATGAAAGAGAGGATGTGTCTGCCCAGAGAGTTTGAGGTGGGCAGGAGCGGGCAGAAAAACGCCTTCTTTTTTTTGATAACAGGTGGAGGCGGTGGCTTGCTCTCGATAGGCCTTTTCCACAAACTGTCCCACGCTTTTGTGTATGGCTTGATCCTCCAGAGGCAGATAGTAGTAATTTTTATAGTCGGAGAAATAATGCTTCATCACACCCCGAAAAAGGGGAAGGCGAAGACAGAGATTCCCGCCATCCCCGGAGAGGGTAAAGTGCTCTTCTCTCTGCTCAAAAGGCAGCGGAAGCGGCAGGAAGAGACGTGCGGTGAATTGCACAGCATCAGGTTCTTCCCTTCCTTCTATCTTTTCGAATCTCCCCTCATAGAGGGCAGGATAGGCCTCTAGGCAGGTAAGCCTCGGCAGAGCCATTACGTCCTCCCGGTTGTGCAGCAGCAGGTCGGACAGCAGGGCTTCCTCTGTCTCTCCTGTGAAGTGGGCTTTCAGATAATCTCCGTACCGGGCGATCAATTCCTTGCCGTCATAAGGGTCCTCCCGTTTTATGTGCAGCAGAGAAGACATGGTCCGCAGAGATAGACTGGTCGTCTGCAGCAGCGCTTTGAAGGGACGAATCCTCAGATAATAATCCAGAGAGCAAAGCGACTCGAAGGAATAGGGCAGCTGGTACTTCTTCCATTTAGATTCCAGGTAGGGCAGATCGAAGCGATCTCCATTGTAATGCACGATGACAGAATAGCTCTGCATCAGTTCTCCAAAGGAGATCAAAATGGCCTTCTCGCTCTCATAGTCATCGGCAAACCACTGAGAGAAATAGAATTCGCCCTCCCGCTGATAAAGAGCGCCGATCAGATAGAGGGAGGAGACTTCCGGGGAGAGGCCGGTGGTCTCAATGTCAAAGAACATGCAGGAAGCGGGGTCCATTCCCTCCGGAAGGAGAAAGGGAGAGAGGATCTCCTTGGTTTCCAGATAGAGCATAGAGAACTCCTTTCGGTGTGGTTTTCAGATAGAGCATAGAAAACTCCTTTCTGTGACTGCAGTTTCTTGCCGGGCAGTCTTTGCTGAGCGGGGAGCGGAGTCTTTACCAAACGTGTACATGCGGAGTCTTTTCCAAACATGTACATGCGGAGTCTTTACCAAAACACGTACATAAGGAAATGACCCCGCACTCCTTCATTTTAAACAGCCTTACAGGAAAATGCAACGTCAAAAGCAGACTGCCAGCAGACTGGAGGAATTTACGTGGCGCAATAAGTTTCTGCTTCTGTTTGGAAGGCAGACGGAGAAGGCTACAGAGTTTCACCTTGACAAAAACAAACAGATGTTCTATACTGGGCAGGCTTGAAACGGCAGACGGGGGACGGAGGAATACTTTATATGATTGCGTATGTGAGGGGTATTTTGACAGAGCGGAATGAGGAGACAGTGGTGGTAGAGGCAGGCGGGATCGGCTATGAGATCGCGGTCCCATTGACTGTGCTGGAGCGATTGCCTGCTGTCGGCAGTGAGATTTTGCTCTATACCTATCATCTGGTGCGGGAGGATGCACAGCTCTTGTATGGCTTTTTGCGCAGGGAGGAGCGAGAGACATTCCGCTGTCTGCTGACGGTCAGCGGGGTGGGACCGAAGGGAGCGCTGGGCATCTTATCTGCGCTTCCCGTGGATCAGCTGCGCTTTGCCATCCTGGCTGAGGATGTGAAGAAGATTTCCGCAGCACCGGGGATTGGCCCGAAGACGGCGAAGAAATTGATTCTGGAGCTGAAGGATAAGTTCCATTTGGAGGATGTGTTCGAGGAGAGCCTCGCCTCGGATCCGGCGGCAGTCGGACAGACGGAGAGCACCGGTGCCAGGCGGGATGCCATTGAGGCTTTGACGGCTCTGGGATATTCGGCCGCCGATGCCGCCAGGGCTGTCTCTCAGGTTCCGATGGAAGAGGACACCACGGTAGAGACGATCTTGAAACAGGCGCTGCGCTTCATCTAACGAGCTCGAGATATCATTTTTATTTTAGAATAGAATGAGACGGAGACTATGGAGAATCGAATTATCACGACGGAATTGATCCAGGAAGAGGGCAAGACGGAGAACACGCTGCGCCCTAAGCTATTGTCCCAATACATCGGACAGGAGAAGGCCAAGGCAAATCTGAAGGTCTACATCGAGGCGGCGAAGCGACGGGGAGAGTCCCTGGATCATGTGCTGCTCTACGGGCCGCCGGGTTTGGGCAAGACCACTTTGGCGTGCATCATTGCCAATGAGATGGATGTGAATATCCGCATCACCTCCGGCCCCGCGATTGAGAAACCGGGGGATATGGCTGCGATCTTGAACAATCTCCAGGACGGGGATCTCCTCTTTGTGGATGAGATTCACCGGCTCAATCGGCAGGTGGAAGAGGTGCTGTATCCCGCCATGGAGGATTTTGCCATTGATATTGTCATCGGCAAGGGTTCTTCCGCTCGCTCAGTACGGCTGGATCTTCCCCATTTCACGCTGGTAGGCGCCACGACCCGGGCAGGGCTCTTGACGGCACCGCTGCGGGATCGGTTTGGCGTGGTTCATCGGCTTGAATTTTATACGGTACCTGAATTGACGATGATTTTAATGCGATCGGCGGAGGTATTTCATGTGGAATTGGAAGAGGAGGGCGCGAAGGAACTGGCGCGGCGTTCCAGGGGGACGCCCAGGATTGCGAATCGTCTGCTGAAACGGGTGCGGGATTTTGCCCAGGTGCGCTATGACGGGGTGATCACCAAGGAAGTCGCCATGACTGCCTTGGATCTGCTGGAGGTGGATAAGGACGGATTGGACAATATGGACCGGTCGATCCTGATGCTGATGATTGACAAATTCTCCGGCGGGCCGGTGGGACTGGAGACCATGGCGGCGGCGCTGGGGGAGGATGCCGGCACCATTGAGGAGGTATATGAGCCCTATCTGATACAGAATGGATTTTTGCAGCGCACTCCCAGAGGGCGGATGGTGACGCCCCTCGCCTATCAGCATTTTGGCCTGCCTGTGTTGACATAATTTCTCATGCGCTACGTACGGCGCTGCCCCCTGAAGGAAGGCCCCGGATTGATGTTAGGGCATCCGATTGCCTGATCTGACAGGACAAGAATCACGATAAATTTCTTGTCATTTTGCTATTCTTTCGCTATACTGTTAGAAATGTTGAAGGGGAAATTGCTTTGTCATTTCCTGCGATATCGTGTGCTTTTGTCTTGGGACAGGATCGACACTGCTCACAGCGTGGCGAGAGGAATGAGTTCTTTTTCTGAATAACTGCTTGAATATTTTTGAAAAGGAACTTTTGATGCTGCTTCCAAAGGAGGGAACGTACACGGCGGGATGAGGGAGGCGCGGATGAAGACGAAAAATGATGTGGTGGTGACAATCAATAAAAAAGAATATGTGATCGCCGGATATGAGAGTGATGAGTATCTGCAGAAGATTGCCGCCTACATGAACCGGAAATACCAGGAATTGAAAGAGCAGCCTTTTTATGGCCGATTGAGTTCTGATATGAAGAATATCATGTTGGAAATCAACATGGCAGATGATTATTTCAAGGCAGCGGATCAGGTATCGGAATTGGAGGAGTATCGACTCCAGGACAGCAAGGAATTGTTTGCTTTAAAGACGAAATTGATTGAGACTGAAAATCAATTAAAGAAAGTAGAACAAGAATTAGAAAAGCTTCGCAAACAGAACGAATAAACTTTCGCCACGCATTGCGTGGCGAAAGTTTATTAAAGGGAAATAGTGTTTGAGGGAACGCAGATTTGGCGAGGCTTTCTCCATCGAATCGTGCTCTTTGTATATTTTGTCTTGAAGGGGAATCATTTTGAGATTAGTAAAGGGAAAGAAGAAAACGTCAGAGAGAAAAGTAGAGATTCTATCGCCAGGGGGAAGTCTGTATGGGATTCTTGGCGCGATTGCCGGGGGTTGCGACGCAGTTTATGTGGGAGGGACAAAGTTTGGCGCCAGGGCATATGCCGATAATCTGTCGGAAGACCTCTTGGAGAGTATGATCAAGCTGGCGCATCTGCACGGGAAGAAGCTGTATCTGACGGTCAATACGCTGTTGAAAGAGGAGGAACTGGAGGGATTGCTTCCTTTTCTGCATCCTTATTACGAATTAGGCCTGGACGGCATTCTCGTACAGGATCTGGGGGTTGCCAAGATGTCAGCGTACGCTTTCCCGGCTCTTCCCATTCATCTAAGTACGCAGATGAACGTGCACAGCAGCCAAAGTCTGTCTTTGTTTTGCGAGTTTCCTGTGACCCGGATTGTGCCGGCTAGGGAACTCTCCCTGGAGGAGATCCGTGTTCTGCGGGAAAAGACGGATCTGGAGATCGAATGTTTCGTTCACGGAGCCCTCTGCTATTCCTATTCCGGACAGTGCCTGCTCAGCAGTTTTCTGGGTGGCCGCAGCGGGAATCGTGGCCGCTGCGCCCAGCCCTGCCGCGGGCTTTTTCAGGATGCGGGACATGATCCAAAGTATGCCCTTTGTCTCAAAGATTTTTGTGCCTTGGCGCGGATTCCGGATTTGGTGGACGCCGGGGTGGATTCTTTTAAGATTGAGGGGAGAATGAAAAAGCCGGCATATGCCGCCTATACCGCGTATCTGTACAGAAAGTACACAGATCTCTATCTGGAATCCGGTCGGGAGGGATGGGAGAGATATTTTACCGATCACAGAAGAGAAGTAGAGCAGGATTTCCTGGACCTTTCGGATTTGTACAACCGCGGGGGATTTTGCGAGGGATATTTGAACAGGAGGAACGGACCTTCTATGTTCAGTTTTGATCGGCCCAATCACTACGGGGTCCAGGTGGGAGAGGTGAAAAGGATTCTGCCCGGGCGGGCGGATGCCTCGTGTGTGAGAGAGATTCATCCCTATGATGTGCTGGAACTTCGCAGGAATGGGAAGTCTCTCTATGAATTCACTGTGTCCCGTGGGACGATCCATGGTGAGTCTCTGAAGATCTCCCTCCCTGCCAGTGTGGAGGGGAGAGCGGGAGATCTGCTTTTCCGCACAAGAAATGCGCAGCTGCTGAACCGCATCGAGCGGGGCTTTCTGGACGATTTTCCAAAAGCTCAAGTGGAAGGCTATGTCTCCGGGGTGTGCGGCGATCGATTGCGGCTGACTATCTCTGGGAGTGGGGTGACCGTAAAAACCGAGGGAGGTATTCTTCAGCCGGCAGTGTCTCATCCGCTTACCCCGCAGAGTGTTGAAAGAGACATGAGACAGACGGGAGGGGAGCTGTGTGAATTCTCTTCCCTTTCCGTATTTTTACCGGAAGACTGTTTCCTCAATCACAGTGAGGTGAAGCGGGTGCGCCGGGCGGGATTTTACGCGTGGCAAAATGCTGTTTTACAGCAGTTCAATCGAACTACAGTACCGAGCAGGGTATTCTTACAGGCGGGGAGACCCCTTGCAGCGACCCCGCCGGCTCCCGGCAGGGTTCAAAGAAAACTTAATAAAAATATAATGGATTTGAGAGAGAATTCTGGTCCAGTATCGACTATATTCCCACTGGATGTCTCTGTCTCTGCGCCAGAACAGGCGGAAGCGACACTCTCTTTATTTCGAATCAGGAGAGTCATTCTTCCTCTGTCCTGGAGGCGGGAGACGATTTTGTCCGTCATGGAGCGATGCCATCAGGCGGGAAAAGAGGTGTTCTTATCATTCCCCCGCATTTGCCGGGAGGAGGTCTGGGAGGAGTTCGAGGCGGAGCGAGTCAGGGAAGATTCTCTTTTTGCCCTGGCAGACGGGGTGATGGTGTCGGATTTGGGTGCCGCTGCCTATGTGAAATCCAACCGCTTTTTTGGCAAGCCCAGGTCCCGTGTGCTATTGAATCACACAGTTTCTATCACGAACCACGCGGCCAGGGACTTTTGGATGACGCAGGGATTTTCCAGTTATGTGCTGAATCTGGAATTGACCAGGAAGGAACGGCTTTTGCTCACGGGAGAAGACACTACTCTGCTGATCTATGGTCATGTGCCGGTTATGGTGACAGCCCAGTGCCAGTGGCAGCAGGAGGGGCTGTGCGCGAGAGAAAAGAACCGTTCCAGCGGGAGAGAGTCAGCCGACCCTTCCAAGACCAATTTTCGAAGGTTGACGAGAGGAGAGGACACATCCTTTTACGCCGTGCGCTGCTGCAAGTTCTGTTATCAGGAACTGCTGACCGGCGGCCCGTTGGTGCTGTGGGATTTGATTCAGAAGGAGCCGGATGCCTATCCGGTGGGACGATTGCTCTACTCCTTTACCCGGGAGACAGGGGAGGAGACGGCAGAGATTTTGGCGGCGGACTGGCGGTCCGATCCCGCCTCTCTTCCTTATTTGAAGACCAACGGTTTTACAAGAGGGCATGAGTTTTCAAAGGTAGAATGAGGTGTAGTCTTGACTAATCTGATTGTACAATTGTCAAAATACATTCAGGTGCTCCTGATTATCATATATACAATTTATGCGTTCACCGCGTTTCGTGCCGGCAGTGAAAAGAAGAAAAATAGATTGTACCTGAGACAACAGCTCATCATTTTTGCACTTCATACCCTGGGTCATGCCCTGCTCTTCCTCAACACGAGAGAGAAAGAAATTATTGTTTTATATGTGATTGAAACCCTGCTTTTTATCGGGATTTTTGTTCTCTATCAAAAATGTTACCGAAATCTATCCCGGCTGCTGCTCAACAATATGGTGCTGCTGCTGGCAGTGGGATTTGTGATTTTGACCCGGTTGTCTCTGCGCTCAGCCAAACGGCAGCTTCTCATCGTCGCGGTGTCTTTGCTGATCTGCCTTGTCATCCCGTACCTGGTGGATAAGATGAAAGTGCTGAGCCGGTTTGGTTGGCTGTATTTTGTGGCCGGCATCGGGATGCTGATGCTGGTTTTTGTCTGCGGCGTGGAACACGGAGGTGCCACCAACTGGGTGCGGATCGCCGGCTTTGAATTTCAGCCCTCGGAGATTGTAAAAATTATCTTTGTCTTTTTTGCCGCCTCTCTCCTGGTCAAGAAGCAGAATTTTGCTCATATTGCCCTGGTGACCGTCGCAGCGGCGGTTCACGTATTGATCCTGGTGGCGGAGACGGATCTGGGCGGAGCACTGCTCTTCTTTGTCACGTACCTTTTGATGCTCTATGTGGCGACAGCCAATCCACTTTATCCTGTGGTGGGTCTGGCGGCAGGCGGTGTGGCGGCGGTGGCAGCCTACAAAATATTCCCCCATATCCGGACAAGAGTGAAAGCATGGCGGGATCCCTGGTCTTTTATTGACACCGGCGGATACCAGGTGGCGCAGTCGCTCTTTGCCATCGGCACCGGCGGCTGGTTTGGGATGGGACTGGGAAAAGGGATGCCTCAGACGATTCCCGTGGTAACCAGCGATTTTATTTTCTCTGCCATCTCGGAGGAACTAGGCGCTATCTTTGCAATTTGTATTATTCTCATTTATATCAGCTGCTTTTTGATGTTTATCAATATTGCCATGAAGGTGAAACAGCCATTTTATAAGCTGGTGGCGCTGGGACTGAGCACCTCCTTCATTTTCCAGGTTCTGCTGACCATCGGAGGGGCAACCAAATTTATTCCCTCCACCGGTGTGACATTGCCGTTTATTAGCTACGGCGGCACATCTATTATCAGTTCCGCAGTCATTTTCAGCGTGATTCAAGGCCTCTATGTGTTGAATCAGAGTGAGGAGAGAAAAAAGTGAACGAGAAGAAGCCCACTCCCAAACGGGTGAGGATGGAGGATGGGGCGAAAAGGCAGACCGGCAGGCAGTCGGCAGGCGATGACCAGGGGAAGACTCCGAAGGCAAAACGAGTGATTGTAGAGGATGATGTGACAGTGCGCCGCATCAAAGAGCCGGAGGAGACCTCCCGCTCCGTCAATTCAATGGGGGAGTCCGCCCCACGTGGGACTAGAAGTGGGAGAGGGCCAGCGATTTACGCTGTCCATACATCCAGAAGTGGGAGAGAGCCAGCGGATTATGCTGCTCATACATCCGGAAGTGGGAGAGGGCCAGCAGACGATGCTTCCTCTCGTTTCTCCAATACCCGGAGGGAGAGAGAATCTTCTATTTCTCCTGACAGGAAGCCGGAGCCC
>CAZROZ010000050.1:0-10194 GCA_964601745.1 uncultured Lachnospiraceae bacterium
AGAGCATGGAATATCAGCATGTTCCGGTTTTGCTCAAGGAGTGCATCCGGGAACTGCAGGTAAAGGAAGACGGATTTTATGTGGACGGCACTGTGGGCGGCGGCGGACATTCCTTTGCCATCGCACAGCTTTTAGGAGAGCGGGGAAGGCTGCTCTGCCTGGATCAGGATGGAGATGCCGTTGCCGCGGCAAGGGAACGGCTGCGTTCTTTTCCTATTAATAGAGTGGCGATTCGCCGGAGTAATTTTTCCAAGCTGGGTGAAATCCTGGACGAATGGGATGTGAGAGAAGTCTCCGGTATCCTGCTGGATTTGGGAGTTTCCTCCTATCAGCTGGACAATCCGGAGCGGGGATTCAGCTACCGGGTGGATGCGCCGCTGGATATGCGGATGGATGACCGAAATCCGCTGACAGCACAGACAGTCGTGAACACTTATTCCCTGGAGGAATTATCCCGCGTCATCCGGGATTACGGGGAGGACCGATTCGCGCAAAATATCGCCAAGCACATTGTGGCTGCCAGACAGAAAGAACCGATTCTCACCACGCTCCAGCTGGTGCGGATCATTGACGCCGCTATTCCCGCGAAGGTGAGAGCAGGCGGCGGGCATCCCGCCAAGCGGACGTTTCAGGCGCTGCGCATTGAGGTGAATCAGGAGTTGCAGGTGCTCCGCGAGAGCCTAAAGGACATGATCGAGCGGCTCGGCGAGGGCGGGAGACTCTGTGTCATCACGTTTCACTCCCTGGAGGACAGGCTGGTCAAGGATTGTTTCCGGGAGATGGAACATCCTTGTATCTGTCCACCGGATTTTCCCGTCTGTGTGTGCGGGAGAATCTCTAAAGGCACGGTGATCACCAGAAAACCCATCACGCCGTCACCGGAGGAATTAGAAGAAAATCCCCGTTCAGCCAGCGCGAAGCTGCGGGTCTTTGAGCGGAGAAGCCCGCGGACAGCAAAGGAACAGGAAGATAAATGAAGCAGACGGCAAATGCCCAAGAAGATAAATGAAGCAGACGGCAAATGCCCAGGAAAATGAATGAAGCAGACGGCTAATGCCCAGGAAGATAAATGATATAGACAGCAAAAGAGCTGGAAAATAGATGATCAAGTAACAGTGGGCAGCAGGAAAGACAAAGGGCAGCCCGCGTGAGAGAAGAGCCGTGTCAGAAGCGGCAGATGGAGAAGAGACAATGGCCAGACGTTCTTATTCGAGAGAATCTTATCAGTCTTATCAATCCTATCAGGCTTATATCAATGGGAATACGGCTCGCTCCTTGGAACCAGAGCCCGATTACTGGGATGATCGAGAGGCGGTGCTGCAGCGGCAGCGCATGCAGGAACTGCAGCAGGAGGAAGAGGAGCAGCGACTCCAAGAGGTGGAGCAGAGAAAGCGCCGCAAGAGAGAACGCGCGTTGGCACACAATCTGGATGTGGTTTCCCTTCTCGTCATGGTGCTGGCGATTGGCATCACGATGTGGACACTGACAGGATATCTTTCTGTGAACAGCGATCTGACGAACATGAGCAAGCAAATCGCTTCCATGAAGAATGAGATCATTGCCCTGGAGAATGACAATGAGGCGGCTTTGACCACGCTGAAAGCCAGCATCGATCTGGATGAGATTTACCGCATCGCCACGGAAGAACTGGGAATGGTGCACGCCAGCAAGAATAAAGTCATCGAATATGAGAGCACGAAAAGCGACTACGTCAAGCAGTATTCGGATGTGCCGGATGTGGAGGCGGACTCTCTCTTGGACGAATTGATCGCGGGGGTCAAGAAGCTCTATGACTAGAAATAACACGCAGAGACTGGATTCTGGCCGGAATCGCAAGCCAAAGAAAAAAGTATTTACAAGCAAAATGCAAGCAAGCCTCTTGCTTGTTTTTTGCGTTATCATGATAGCATTGATAGGTCTGGCTGTGCGGGTGGCGGTGGTGAACGCGGAGAATTCTGACCGGTACCGGAGGAAAGTCTACTCCCAGCAGACCTACGTCAGCAACGCGATTCCATTTCGGCGGGGGGACATTCTGGACCGCAATGGAACCGTTCTCGCCACCAGTGTCCGCATTTACAAGCTGGTGATTGACCCAAAGAAAATCCTTTCCGACGAACAGTATGTGGAGCCGGTGACGCAGGCGCTTGTCTCGTGCTTTGGACTGGAAGAGGAGGACATTCAAAAGGTCCTTGCCGAGAAACCGGATTCCCAGTATCAGATTTTGAGCAAAAATGTCTCCGAGGAGCAAAAAGCCGCCTATGAGGCCATGGTAGAGGATGAAAAGCAGTGGCTAAAGGAAAAGAAAATCGAGGAATTACGCCTGACCGGCGTTTATTTTGAGGAAGCCTACAATCGGATCTATCCCCAGAAGGATCTGGCGTGCGATGTCATCGGTTTTACCTACGAGGAGAACAAAGGCAACTGGGGACTGGAGCAGTATTATAATGACGAGCTGAACGGGACCAACGGCAGGTCTTACGGCTATTACGACGCGGAATTGAACCTGCAGCGGACCGTGAAAAATCCGGTGGACGGCAACACGATCGTCTCTACCATCGATGCCAATGTGCAATCCATCGTACAGGACGCCATCACGAATTTTCAGGAAAAGACTGGCGCGAAGAATGTTGGATGCATCGTGATGAATCCCAATAACGGAGAGGTCTACGCCATGGCCTCGGGAGATTTCTATGACCTCAATAATCCCCGGGATCTGACCCCTTTTTACAGCAAGAGCAAGCTGAAAAAGATGACGGACGAGGACAAATTGGAGGCCATGTCGGAGCTCTGGCGAAATTTCTGCATCAGTGACAGTTATGAGCCAGGATCCACGTTCAAACCCATGGTGGTGGCAGCCGGGCTGGAAGAGGGAACATTGACGGGCAATGAAACCTTTACCTGCAAGGGGTATCACAAGGTAGCCAATTACACCATCGGCTGTGCCAAGAAGACGGGGCACGGAACCATCACACTGGCGGAGTCCATCGCGTATTCTTGCAATGTGGCCCTGATGCAGATCGGGGAGCGGATCGGAAGGGCAAATTTTTACGAGTATATGACTCGCTTCAACATGGGGCGGCGCACTGGGATCGACCTGCCGGGGGAAGGCGTGGGCGTGACGTTCACCGAGAAACAGCTGAACTCCGCGGAGCTCGCCACCAGCAGTTTCGGGCAGGGATTTACCACGACCATGATTCAGATGGCCAGTGCTCTCTCCTCTGTCGTCAACGGAGGCAGCTACTACGAGCCCCATATGGTGCGGGAGATCCGCAACGCGGCTGGCGCGGTGGTGAAAAGCATAGATCCGGTGGTAGTGAAAGAGACCGTCAGCAGCGAGACAAGCAAGAAGATTCGGGAATATATGACGCTGGCGGTGAGTTCCGGTACAGCGGTGAAAGCGCAGATTGACGGCTTTTCTATCGCCGGCAAGACTGGCACCGCGGAGAAGCAGCCCCGGGACAAGAAAAAATATCTGGTTTCATTTGTGGGAACCTCTCCGGCGGATCACCCGGAAGTTTTGTTCTATGTGATTGTGGATGAGCCGAAGGTGGAGAAGCAGGCGGACAGCAGCTATGCCATTCAATTGTGCCGGACCATCATGAAGAAGGCGCTTCCCTTCCTGGGCGTTTATTCGTCTAAGGAAGAACCGAAGAAGACGGATAAAGCAGATACCACCAAGAAAGAAGATACAGCACCAAAGAATGATGTGGTAAATAAACCCGGTACCGGGGAGCTGGATTACGACAATACGAATCTGGACGATGTGGGCGTCGGCGTCTCGGATCAGCCGGAGGGAGATGTCCCCTGGGTGGATCAAAATCAGGAGGACCCATCGGAGTAGAGTTTTTTTAGGAGAAAAGAAGGTATGTCGGCGATTTCAGAATTTAATCTGGGGACTAATGTAGTATTTCCTGTTCTGCTCGCGTTTTTCCTCACTCTTGTGCAGGGACCGATTGCGATTCCACTGCTTCACAAGTTGAAATTCGGACAATACGAGCGGGAAGAGGGGATGGCTTCTCACCAGAAGAAGGCGGGGACCCCCACCATGGGCGGAATCATGTTCTTGCTCAGTGTGATGATTGTCTCGCTGTTATTTCTGAATCACCACAAAGAGATACTTCCAGTTCTGATGCTGATGGTCGGATTCGGACTGATCGGCCTGCTGGATGATCTGATCAAGGAGAAGCAGAAGCACAATCTGGGCCTTAAAGTATGGCAGAAAATGGCACTGCAGATCGTTCTGACTGGTGTATTCTGCTGGTGGCTGCTGGGTCCGCTGGGCGTGGAACCGGAAGTGGTGCTGCCTTTTTCTGGCGGAAAGACCTTTGCGATGCCGGTGCCGCTCTATGTGATCTTTCTTTTTTTCTGCGTGATCGGCACGGTAAACGGGACCAATTTCACCGACGGTTTGGACGGGCTGGCTTCTAGCGTCACCATTCCGGTGGCTGCTTTTTTCGCGGTGGCTGCCTTTACGTGCGGATCCGGTGCCGGGACAGTGGGGACTGCTTTTGTCGGAGCTCTGATGGGATTTTTGATCTTTAATGCCTATCCGGCAAAGGTATTTATGGGCGATACCGGGTCACTGGCCATCGGCGGCTTCGTGGCGGGGATTGCCTGTCTGCTGAAATTGGAATTATTCATCCCCATTGTCGGGTTCATTTATCTGTTGGAAGTGGTTTCTGTCATCCTGCAGGTGAGCTACTTTAAGTTGACTCATGGAAAGCGCATCTTCAAAATGTCACCCATTCATCATCACTTTGAATTGTGCGGATGGTCAGAGACTCGGGTGGCGACGGTGTTTTCATCGGTGACAGCGCTGCTGGCTCTAGTTGCACTCCTGGGCTTGTAGGGGAAAAAGACGGCAAGTAGGGCGATGATAGCCCGGATTGCGGATCCATGGCTTTCCTTCGTGGTGGTGCTTCACTTGCGGGGCAATCCGTTGGCTTTTATTTATGGCGGCATCCCATATACGGGACATGAGAGTTTACTTCATCATTGCGAAGAAAAGAAAATCTGCGCAGAAAAGAAAATCATTGTATCAGGCGGCAGGGGGAAAAATGGAGAGGGAACAGAGCGTACTGGTGGTAGGGTGCGGAATCAGCGGTACTGCCGCTGCAAATTTGTTGATAGAGCAAGGAAAACACGTTCTGTTATATGACAGCAACTCACAGCAGGACATCGGGAAAATCAAGGAGAAGCTGCCCGCGGACTTTGACGGGGAACTCGCGGTGGGACAAATGCCAAGGGACTGGGAGGATAAAATCACCCAGGTCGTGATCAGCCCCGGCGTCCCCATAGACAGCCCCCTGGTGCTGCACTTTCAGGAGAAGAAGATCCCGGTCATCGGGGAAGTAGAGCTGGCGTTTCAGGTGGCAAAGGGCACTCTGGCCGCCATTACCGGTACCAATGGCAAAACCACCACGACAGCGCTGGTGGGAGCGATTTTGAGGGAACAGTATGCCTCCGTCTTTGTGGTGGGAAATATCGGGGATCCTTACACCTGCGAGGCGGGAAAAATGCGGGAGGATTCCTTTACCGTAGCGGAGATCAGCAGCTTCCAATTAGAGAGTATCGACACGTTTCATCCCCAGGTCAGCGCTATCTTGAATATCACGCCGGATCATTTGAACCGGCATCACACCTTGGAAAATTACATTGCGATGAAGGAATCCATCACCAAAAATCAGGGAAAAGAAGATTTATGCGTGCTGAATTATGAAGATCCGGTGTTAAGAAAATTTGGGGAGACTTTGCCCTGCCGGGTGTGCTGGTTTTCCAGCAGGCAGCCCTTGAGGGAGGGACTCTATCTGGACAAAGATGAGATGATTCTCTCCTGTGAAGACTTGAAAATTAAACTGTTAAATGTCCACGACATGAATCTGCTGGGCGTCCACAATTATGAAAATGTGATGGCCGCCATCGGGATCAGTCTGGGGCTCGGCGTGGAGATGAATGCCATTCTCCGAGCTGTGCGAAATTTCCAGGCGGTGGAGCATCGGATTGAGTATGTGACGGAGAAAAATGGCGTAAAGTATTACAACGATTCCAAGGGAACCAATCCAGATGCCGCCATTCAGGGGATTTCCGCCATGGAACGCCCCACTTTCCTCATCGGCGGCGGGTATGACAAAGGCGCTTCCTATGATGCCTGGATTGAAAGTTTTCATGGGAAGGTGAAAAAGCTGGTGCTCCTGGGCGCAACGGCGGATGCCATCGCAGCCTGCGCGAAGGCGCACGGTTTTACTGCCATGGAAAAGGTAGAGACACTGCGGCAGGCGGTGGAGCTTTGTGCCAGGGAGGCAGAGCCCGGGGATTGTGTGCTGCTGTCGCCGGCCTGCGCCAGCTGGGACATGTTTCCCAATTATGAGGAGAGAGGCAGGCTCTTTAAGGAATATGTGCGGGCGCTGCCGGAGGAGGGGACGATCTCCCCTGAAAAGGGCGCAGCCTCTGAATAAGGCGTGTTTTGCGGTAACGATGGTTTGCGGTGACGATGGAAGGAGGGGACCGATCTATGGCTCGTCTTGCGAAAGACTATAAAGACGATACGACGAAACCCCATGCTTATTATGACTACAGTCTGGTATTTTTGACCTTATTTCTGGCCTGCTTCGGCCTGATTATGATCTACAGTGCCAGTTCTTATAAAGGACAAATCTCATTTGGCGATTCCATGCATTTTTTGAAACGGCAGGGGATCTGCGTGATCCTCGGCGTCATCGCCATGATTGTGATTTCCAAGATAGATTATCGAATTTATGCCAGGAAATTAAAATTCCTTCCCTTCTCACCTTCCACCTGTCTCTATCTGCTGGCCGTGGCGTTGCAGGCACTGGTGCTTGTGGTCGGGGAGGAATACAATGGCGCAAAACGGTGGATCGAGGTGGCAGGCATTCAGTTCCAGCCGTCGGAAATCTCCAAAATCGCCACGATTTTGTTTGTCTCTTATATCATTTTTCTGGCGCCTAGGAGAATGAATAAATTTTCTGGATTTCTCCGGGTCTGCATTTATACGGCTCCTCTTCTGGTTTTGATCGCCAAGGAGAATCTGAGCGCCGCCATCATCGTGGCGGGGATTTTATTTGTGATTTGTTTTGTGGCAAGCCGCAGAAAGTGGTACTACGTTCTGGCTGGGATTGGGGCGGTCGGCGCCATCTGTGCCGCGATTTTCCTGGTAGGATACCGGAGCACCAGAATTGATGCCTGGGTGAATGTGGAGACCCATCCCAAGGGATATCAGACGTTGCAGGGACTGTATGCCATCGCCTCCGGCGGCCTCTTTGGCACCGGCTTAGGCCAGAGCATGCAGAAGCTGGGGAAAATTCCAGAATCCTATAACGACATGATTTTCACCATTATCTGTGAGGAACTGGGGCTTTTCGGGGCAATCGTGGTGATTTTGCTTTTTGCTCTGCTATTGTGGCGGATTTTCATCGTGGCAATCAGTGCACCGGATCTGTACGGCAGTCTGATCTGTGTGGGGGTGCTGGCGCAGATCGCCATCCAGGTGATTTTAAATATCGCTGTGGTGACCAATACCATTCCCAATACCGGCGTCGCCCTGCCCTTTATCAGTTACGGGGGGACTTCGGTGGCCATTTTGCTGGCGGAAATGGGGCTCGTTCTATCGGTTTCCAATCAGATCGAGCAGAAATAGGAGGGGCCATGCAGAACCTTCAGGAAGTACAGGAAAAGGTAAAAAAGGAAAAGAAGAAGAAATCCTTGGCTTCTCTTGCAACACTGGTCTGCGGAATCCTCCTTCTGATCGGACTTGCCTTTTCTCTGCGCGTCTATTTTGATTTGAGAGAGGTCACCTTTACCGGGAATCAGTATTATTCGGACGAGGAATTGCGGGAAGTCTTCCTCACCTCTCCCCTGGATCAGACTACGGTAGGGCTGTATTTGAAAGTGAAGACATTAAAAGACGACGCCATCCCCTTCATCGAGGAGACGGATGTGGATTATGTCAATCACCACAGTCTGAAAATCGGCGTGTACGAGAAAGTCATCATCGGCAGTATCCGCTACATGAATCAGTATCTTTTCTTTGACAAGGATGGAATTGTGGTGGAGACTTCCAGTGAGCCCAAGGAGGGAATCCCCTTTATCAGCGGGTTAAAAATGCAGTCGTTTTCCCTCTACTCCAAGATGGAGATCCCGGAGCCGTCTCTGCTGGACCAGATTTTGAATTTGTCCCAGCTGGTGTGGAAATATGAGATTCCCCTGGATGAAATCCGATTCAGCAGCCAAAGGGAGGTGACGCTGTACGACGGGGACATCGAGATTCCTCTGGGCAGGAGGGACATGTATGACGATCAGATCGCAGAGCTGTCCAATTTATTGCCGGAGGCAGAGGGGCTCTCTGGAATTTTGGATATGCGGGACTTTGTCCCGGGACAAAGTCGGATTATTTTGCGGGAAAAATGAAAAAGGACTTGCACTTTTTGAGTTTTAAGCCTAAACTGACTATTGATTGTACATAACTCATGGAAAGGTGCCCATGTCTGGCAGAATAGGAAGGAAGATCCTTTCATGCGCGGCATCGGCCCGCATGGTTCATTCCATGGCGGTGCGCGGTATCGGTGTGGTCCCCGTGGTTCGTTCCATGGCGGTGTGCGGTATCGGTGTGGTCCCCGTGGTTCGTTCCATGGCGGTGTGCGATATCGGTGTGGTCCCCATGGTTCGTTTCATGGCGGTGCGCGGCGGATCGGCGCATGAGGGTTTACCAGGAGATAGATTTCCGTTAGAAAGAAGAGCAGATACAAGAGGAGGAAAAGACAGTGATCGAGATCAGAACCAATGAGCCGGAAGCGGCGGCCGGTATTCTTGTAGTCGGAGTTGGCGGCGGCGGCAATAACGCGGTGAACCGTATGATAGAAGCCAATATTGTGGGCGTGGATTTCGCCTGCGTCAATACAGATAAACAGCAGCTTCGGACCTGCAAAGCGCCGATTTGCCTGCAGATCGGAGAGAAGATCACCAAAGGCCTGGGCTGCGGCGCCGTGCCGGAAGTGGGGCAGAAGGCGGCGGAGGAGAGCATGGAAGAGCTGACAGAACTGGTGAAGCCCTATGACATGGTATTTGTCACCTGCGGCATGGGCGGCGGCACCGGCAGCGGCGCGGCTCCCGTCATCGCCGGCATTGCCAAGAACATGGACATTCTGACCATCGGTATTGTGACGAAGCCGTTCCGCTTTGAGGCCAAGCAGCGGATGACCAACGCCTTGGCCGGGATTGAGAAGCTGCGGGAAAATGTAGACACGATGATTGTGATCCCCAATGACAAATTGCTGGAGATTGTGGACCGCAAGACCACCATGCCGGAGGCGTTAAAGAAGGCCGATGAGGTACTGCAGCAAGGTATTCAAGGCATCACGGACCTGATCAATGTTCCGGGCCTGATCAATCTGGACTTCGCAGATGTACAGACGGTGATGAAGAATAAGGGAATCGCCCACATCGGCATCGGGACAGGAACCGGAGATGAGAAGTGCATGGACGCTGTCAAGCAGGCTACGACCAGTCCGCTGCTGGAGACGACCATCGACGGTGCGACTCATGTGATCATCAACGTATCCGGCGATGTGAGTTTGCTGGAGGCCAACGAAGCCGCTTCTTATGTGGAAGAGCTGGCCGGCGAGGATGCCAATAT
Organism: uncultured Lachnospiraceae bacterium; assembly: GCA_964601745.1. Classification (GTDB taxonomy): domain Bacteria; phylum Bacillota; class Clostridia; order Lachnospirales; family Lachnospiraceae; genus CAZROZ01. The sequence goes on from CAZROZ010000050.1 coordinate 9,650, forward strand.
TATTTTCGGTGCGGTCTACGATGAGAATATGACAGACGCCTGCAGCATCACCGTGATTGCGACCGGACTGAATGAGGCACCGACCAAGAAAGAGACCAAACCTGTCTTTGGCAAGATGCAGACTGGACCCATGCAGCGTCAATCCGGCGGTGTGCGTCCTTCTAATCCGGGTGCCAATACCGGTTATCAGCAGCGCTATACGCCCAATTTCGGCGGTTATGGGCAGAGCGGACAAAATACGGTTCCCAGGAACAACAATGCCGGTGGGCGGAGCGATATCCAGATCCCTGAGTTCTTGAATAAGAACCGGAATTGAGGCGCTTTTTCCGACTGCTTTTGGGATGTGCTCTTTCCCTTGGAGAGAAATGCTGCCGAGGGAGGAAGCTGCGCTTTTTCCTTGCGATCTGTGAGATGGATACTGTGGATTTTGTAATATAGAGAAGGCGGAAAGACGGATGGTTTCCTTGTAAGCCACCCGTTTTTTCTTACAATCTTTTCTCTGCCGTTTCCTTGCCGCGTTCAATGCGGATTGTAGGAGGCGCATG